>DASSQC010000401.1:0-8351 GCA_035702705.1 Burkholderiaceae bacterium
ATTTGCGGCCACCAGGTTGAACATGATCTGGCCATTGCCTGCGGTCTTCAGTTCGAATTTTCCCGACATGATGGTTCCTCCGTGCGCGGTGTGCCTCACCAGCGACTAAGTATTCGTTGCCTGCGTGTTCGTTTCAAGACGAAATTGCGCTCGGCTTGTAAACGGTTGATAGCGCCGCACCATCCGGTGCCCCATTCACGGGATGTATGCAGCGTGGCTGGGCTCCGGCGACGCGCCGAAGCGGCCTGTGATCAACGCTCGTTCACCTCGCCGTGACTATGCGGCTCGGATTCGCGAGGCCAACCGCAGCGCGCGGGCGCTCCGGTTCGTCCACACTCATCCACCTCGCCGCAAGCATGCGGCTCGGATTCGCGAGGCGAACCGCAGCGCGCAGGCGCTCCGGTTCGTCCACACTCATCCCCCGATGTAGCTCATTTCGATTTTTTGAGCGGGGGCGGTGTTTGCGCTGCGCAGTTCGGAGTAGTTGTCGCGCCGGGTTGACCAGATGGCCGCAATCGTGCCGGCCAGCGCTTCTGGCGTCGCGTTGCCGTCACGTACCAGGCCGCGCAGGTCGTAGCCCTGCTGGGCAAACAGGCAGAGATACAAGCGGCCTTCCGTGGAAAGCCTGGCCCGGGTGCAGTCGCCACAAAATGCATGGGTGACGCTCGAAATGACGCCGATCTCGCCTGCCCCGTCGACATAGCGCCAGCGCTCGGCGACTTCACCGCGGTAATCGCGGTCCACGGGCTCGAGCGGCCACACGGTGGACAGGCGCTCAATCAGGTCGCGGCTGGGCAGGACCTCGTTCATGCGCCAGCCGTTGGTGCTGCCGACGTCCATGTACTCGATGAATCGCAAGGTGACGCCGGTTCCGCGGAAATGACGCGCCATCGGGATGATCTGGGCGTCGTTCACACCGCGCTGCACCACCATATTGACTTTCAGCGCCGTGAATCCCGCGGTGAGCGCGGCATCAATGCCCCGCAGCACATCAGCCACCGGATAGTCGGCGTCATTCATGCGCTTGAAGATCGCGTCGTCGAGCGCATCCAGGCTGACGGTCACGCGGCCCAGCCCGGCATCACGCAGTGCCCTGGCATGGCGTTCCAGCAAGGAGCCATTGGTGGTCAATGTGAGATCCAACGGTTCGCCCTGCGGGGTACGCAGCTGCGCCAGTTGGCTGACGAGTCGATCAAGCTGCTTGCGAAGCAGAGGCTCGCCACCGGTCAGGCGCAGCTTGCGCACGCCCAGATGCACGAAGGCCTGTGCCAGGCGCGTGATCTCCTCGAAGCTGAGCAGCGAGGACTGTGGCAGGAAGGGGTAGTCGCGCCCGAACACTTCCTTGGGCATGCAGTAGGTGCATCGGAAATTGCAGCGGTCGGTGACGCTGATGCGCAGGTCGTGCATCGGTCGGCCACGCAGGTCGATGGGCTGCGACTCGGTGTCCAGCGGCCGAGGCTTGGGCAGCGGCAGAGGCTGGTAGCGCGCTTCGGCGATCGGGATGACACGATCGGTCATGGGCATGGGGGTTGATACGACGACTCGACTGATAGTACCGAGCAGCAAGCTCGCGTTTCCATGGCCATGCAGAAAAGAAAACGGGCAGGTGGAGCCTGCCCGTTGGAACGACCGCGCCAGTCCGTGCATCAAGCGGGCTTGCGGTGCTCCGGCTTGGTCTCGACCTGCACCAGCGGCTCGGTGGACAGGGGCGGCAGCACCGGCCGTTCGCGCGGCACGCGCACCGGGCGCGGCATGGCAGCCATCTTGGCCTGCACCTGGGCGTGCTTTTCACTGTCGGTGTGGACCCAGCTCAGACCGGCCCGGGCCACCACGATCTCCAGGGCAGCCTTGTCCAGCGCCGGGTAGTCAGCGCGCACGCCGACCTGTGGCGCCCGTACCGTGCTGCGATCGACTGCCGTAGCTGGCGTGACCGCTGCGGGTACAGCTGCAGCAGGTGCGGGAGCCACCGCCGGCGGGACAGGGGCCGCCACTGCGGGCGCGGGCGCCGGTGCAGCGGCTGCGGCGACTACGGGGGCTGGCGCAGCCGTCACAACAGCGTCCTGCGGTTCATTGACCTGATCGCCATCCGTATCGGCTGTGTCAACGCCGTCGGCGGCGTCCAAGCCATCGGTGGTATTGCCCTGTTCGTCACGGCGACCGCGACCGCCGCGGCGACGGCGGCGACGCTTGCGTTCCCCTTGTTCGCCGGTCTCGGCGCCGGGCTGCGGGCCTTCACCCGCTGCATCGCTGAGCTCGCTGGTTGCGGCGTCGGCCTGCTGCATTGATGTGGACGCAGCAGCTGTGCTTGCCATCACGCCGGCCGCAGCTGCTGCGGCAACCGCCGATGCATCCAACTCGGTCGTCGCCTGCTGTGCGGCGTCGTCCCTGCGCATGCCTTCACGGTCACCGCGCTCTCCGCGACCGCGACGGCCACGCCCGGCGCGCTCCCCACGCTCACCCTCGCTGCGGGCCGGCGCTGCGCTTTCTGCCGCTGTCGTGGCGTCTGCAAGCTTGGTCGGTTCGGCGCTGCGCTGGCGGTTGTTGGCTTCCTGCCCCTCGCCATCGCGACGATTGCGGCGTCCGTCACGGCCTTCGCCGCGGGCGTCAACGCGACCCTCGCCACGACCCTCCGAACGGCCTTCCGCGCGACCATCACGCCCATCGCGACCATCACGGCGGCCACCGTTGCGGCCTCGACCATCACGCCCCTCTCGGCCTTCTCGGCCGCCACGGGCTTCACGCTCCCCGCCTGCGGCAGCCGGTTGCTGCGCCGCCTGGTGGGTCTGCGCCACGGCACCGCGGATGTCAGGCTGTGCCTCCTGCGGCTTGCCGCCGGTCAGCCAGCCGAACATGCGGGCGAAGAACCCCTTCTGTTCAGCTGCGGGGGCTGCCGGGCGTGCTGCAACAGGCATCGGCTTGGCCGCTGCCGGTACAGGCGCTGCCATCGGTGCCGGGGGCGCTTCGGGAGGGCGCTGCGGTGCGGGCTGGTCGGGCACGATGCCCTTGACCTTGGCGATCTGGCGCGGCTTTTCCTCGCGCTCGGCCTTGGCGTCGAAGTAGTTCACCTCTTCCGGCGCATCCGGCATCTCGTAGGTGGGCGTCGGGTCTTCCAGGCGCGGATCATCGTGCTTCACGCGCTCGAGCTTGTAGTGCGGCGTCTCGATGTGCTTGTTCGGGATCAGCGTCACGGTGATGCGGTGGCGCGCCTCGAGCTTGGCGATGTCCACACGCTTCTCGTTGAGCAGGAAGGTCGCCACGTCCACCGGCACCTGGGCGAACACGGCGGCCGTGTTCTCCTTCATGGACTCTTCCTGGATGATGCGCAGCACGTGCAGCGCAGACGATTCGGTGTCGCGGATCACGCCGACGCCATTGCAGCGCGGGCAGGTGATGTGGCTGCCTTCGTTCAGCGCGGGGCGCAGGCGTTGGCGCGACAGTTCCACCAGGCCGAAGCGGCTGATGCGGCCCATCTGCACGCGGGCGCGGTCGTAGTGGAGGGCGTCCTTCAGGCGCTGTTCGACCGCCTTCTGGTTCTTGCCTTCCTCCATGTCGATGAAGTCGATGACGATCAGGCCACCCAGGTCGCGCAGCCGCAGCTGGCGGGCCACTTCGTCTGCGGCTTCAAGATTGGTGCGGGTCGCGGTTTCCTCGATGTCGCTGCCCTTGGTGGCGCGCGCCGAGTTCACGTCGATGGCGACCAGTGCCTCGGTGTGGTCGATCACGATCGAGCCGCCCGAGGGCAGGGGGACCGTGCGCGAGTAGGCCGTCTCGATCTGGTGTTCGATCTGGAAGCGCGAGAACAGCGGGATGTCGTCGCGGTAGCGCTTCACGCGGTTGACCATGTCCGGCATCACGTGGGCCATGAACTGCTGGGCCTGCTCCGCGATGTCGTCGGTGTCGATCAGGATTTCGCCGATCTCGGGCTGGAAGTAGTCCCGGATGGCGCGGATCACGAGACTGGATTCCTGATAGATCAGGAAGGCGCCGCTTGCGGAGCGGCTGGCGTCGTCCACGGCCTTCCAGAGCTGCAGGAGGTAGTTCAGGTCCCACTGCAGTTCTTCGGCGGTGCGGTCGATGGCCGCCGTGCGTGCGATCACGCTCATGCCCTCGGGCATCTTGAGCTGGTCGAGCTTCTCACGCAGTTCGTTGCGGTCGTCGCCCTCGATGCGGCGCGACACGCCGCCGCCCTTGGGGTTGTTCGGCATCAGCACGAGGTAGCGGCCGGCCAGCGAGATGAAGGTGGTCAGCGCCGCGCCCTTGTTGCCGCGCTCTTCCTTTTCGAGCTGGACGAGGACTTCCTGGCCTTCCTTGAGCGCGTCCTGGATCTTGGCGCTGCGGACGTCCACGCCCTCGCGGAAATACTGGCGGGCGACTTCCTTGAAGGGCAGGAAGCCGTGGCGTTCTTCACCGTAGTTGATGAAACAGGCTTCGAGTGAGGGCTCGATGCGGGTGATGACGCCCTTGTAGATGTTGGACTTGCGGCTTTCCTTGCCCGCGGTTTCGATGTCGATGTCGACGAGCTTCTGGCCGTCGACGATGGCAACGCGCAGTTCCTCTGCGTGCGTTGCGTTGAACAGCATGCGCTTCATGCTCACTCCCGGCGTCTTGCGACGCGTCTGTTGCGCCTCAGGTGGGGCGCGTTCGGCGGGCGGGAGGGCGGGGGCGGGCGCGCGGCGCGACCACAGGGATGAGCGGGGCGCCGCAAACGGGATTGCGGGCGCTGCGCATCGCGAGCGCAATCAAGCGCGCGGGATGCGGCGCAGTGGCCAACGCTGGCCGGGCATGTGGCGCTGCACCGAGCTTCGACCCATCACCGGCGCTCAGGGAGCGGACATCGATTCTGGGGAGAGGGCGCCACCGCGGGGCACTGGCGGGGGCCGGACTGGCCGGCACATTGAAGGCCCGCAGCGCGAGGCTGCCGTCTTCAACGTTTGGGAATTCGCTATCGGTCTGTGGATCGTGGGGCGCGGGTTCGCTCAAGCCTTCACACAACCCGGTACTCATACAATGGCAGCCTGTCTCGCTTGCCGGTCCGGCGGGCACAGCGTGCTCATAACAGCTTCTGTGTCCTGTGTTCCCGACCGGGGCTCAAAATGGGGAAGTGCACACAAGTAAAGGGTGCGCTTTCGCCTTCAAACCACCGTCCAAAAGTATATACGTGCGCCCGCCAAAAACCGCGTCAGTTTCAGCGTCGCGCGCCCGCAGTGGTGCGCAGGCGAGACGCGGCACACCGGCAGGCTCGGCAACGCCGGGCAAGGGCGCGGCCCGTTCTCGCAGCCCGATTCCGGCCGATCAGGCGCCACGCAAGCCCGTGGTGATCGCTCAAGCGGCCGCCGTGCCAACGGCCGCAGAGCAGGGTGCAACCGCAGGGCGCACCGAGGTGCGCCATCTGGTGGTGGACGAGGCCGGCGAGGGCCAGCGCCTGGACAATTTCCTTTTGCGCCACCTCAAGGGCGTGCCCAAGAGCCATGTGTATCGCATCGTGCGCTCGGGCGAGGTGCGGGTGGACGGTCGCCGGGCCGGGGTGGACGACCGACTTGCCATCGGCGAGACGGTACGCGTGCCGCCCATTCGGCTTGCCCAGCCGGCCAACTCAGCGGTGGCGCCGGCACGCGAATTCCCGGTGCTGTTCGAGGACGATCACCTGCTCATCATCGACAAGCCGGCCGGCGTGGCCGTGCATGGCGGCAGTGGCGTGTCCAGCGGCGTGATCGAGCAGCTGCGCGCCGCACGGCAGCCGAAGTTCCTGGAGCTGGCGCACCGCATCGACCGGGAAACCAGCGGCATCCTCGTGCTGGCCAAGCGCCGGTCTGCGCTGACCGCCGTGCAGGCGGACCTGCGAAATGGGGGCAACTTCGGGGGCCATGCCGGCGGCTGGAAGAAGGAGTACCGCCTGGCGGTCTTCGGCCAGCCCACATTCGAGCGCAAGGAGGTCAAACTGGCGCTCACCAAGGACACCGGCGCCAACGGCGAGCGGCATGTGCGTGTGGACGAAGACGGCCAGTACGCCCTGACGCGCTTTGCCGTCCAGCAGCGTTATGCACATGGCGCCCTGCTCAGCGCGCGCATTGCCACCGGCCGGACCCATCAGATCCGCGTGCACGCCCAGTCGCTCGGTCTGCCGCTGGTGGGCGACGAGCGCTATGGCGACTTCGCGCTGAACAAGGCGCGCAAGGTGGGGCGCATGCTGCTGCATGCCGCCCGGCTGGAGCTCACGCACCCGGCCAGCGGCGAGCGCCTGGTGGTCGAGAGCCCGCTGCCCGCCGACTTTCAGCGCGAACTCGACAAACTGGACAGCCCATGAGCCGCGATCTCTACGACGCCGTGGTGTTCGACTGGGACGGCACCCTGATCGACTCCACCGCCACCATTGCCAAGTGCATCCAGGCCGCCTGTGCCGATGCCGAGGTGCCCGTGCCGGACTGGAACACCGCGCTGTCGGTGATTGGCCTGGCGCTGAATCAGGCGCTGGCGCGCTGCGCACCCACGGCCACGCCGGCGCAGCTGCAGACCATCATCAACCGCTACCGCTACCACTACCTGCTCGGCGACGACCAGCTGGCGCTGTTCGAGGGTGCGCCTGAGCTGCTGCACGACCTGCGCAAGGCGGGCTTTCGTCTGGCCGTGGCCACCGGCAAGAACCGGCGCGGCCTGGATCGCGCGCTCGAACTCACCGGCCTGGGCGAGCTGTTCGACACCACCCGCTGCGCCGATGAAACCGCAGGCAAGCCCGACCCGCTGATGCTGCACGAGATCATGGACGAGCTGGATCTCACTGCGCCGCGCACCCTGATGGTGGGGGACACCACGCACGACCTGCTGATGGCCCGGCACGCCCAGTGCCCGGCGGCCGCGGTGACTCAGGGCGCACACCCTGAAGACGAGCTGCTGCCGCTCGCGCCCGTGATCTGCGTGCCCACGGTGGCGCATCTGCGCGAGCACTTTGCGCTGCTGCGCGGCTGAGGCCGGCGCCGGGGGAGCATCGCCATGACGGCCTGGACCTGGCTGCGCCTGTGCGACAGCCACGAGCTTGCCGAGCGCGGCCGCGCCATCCGCTTTGCCATCGACTCGCCGCAGGGGACGGGCAGCGCCTTCGTGCTGCGCTGGCGCGGCCGGGTGCAGGCCTACATCAACCGCTGCCAGCACATTCCCATGGAGATGGACTGGTCGCCGGGCCAGTTTCTCGACGAATCCGGCAGCGAGATCATCTGCGCCACGCATGGCGCGGCCTACGCACCGGACACCGGACGCTGCCTGGGCGGCCCCTGCCGCGGGCGCAGCCTCACGCCGCTGCGGGTCGAGGAACGGGATGGCGCGGTGTGGTGGCTGCCCGATGGGCTGGCCTGGCCGGCGTCGATGCGCTGATTTTCAAACAAACGTTGAAAAATGAGCCGAATAAGCCGGATAAATCAACGTTTGTTTGAAAATCATCGAACCCCGCTTATCGCTTGTCTGATGCGGCTTTCCGGCCGATTTGGCACCGCCGTCACGCCAAGTGCATCTCATGAATTGATAGGAAATCGATCGATTTTCAAATGAAATTTGAAAAGCAGGTGTGTGAGGCATGCTTTTTCAAATTCCTGTTGAAACCGCCTGCAGGTCGAATTCTCAATGGAATCAAAGGCTTGGATGGTCTTTCGGATGCTCGATCGTGCACCGCAGTACGTGCATCCGACCGCTCGAGGCCGTGGCTCCTTCACGCGCCCTGGCTGACGGCTCGCAAGAACCACCCGGCGCGTGCAGTCAGTTCGTCAGCCCCTCGCGCCTGTTCGCCCCGAGCCTCGCCCCGCTGGAGCGGTGCCGGCTCAACCAATCAGGAATACCGCGGGCCGCTTGTTGAGCTCGGGCAGGGGCTGGCGCTTCCACTGCTCCACGCTGGCGCTGCGAATCCATTCCCCCGGGGCGGTGAGGTCGCAGGCCACGGCCAGGCGTGTGTTGCCATTCAGCGTGGCGAGCAGGCTCTCGAGCATGGCGGCATTGCGATAGGGCGTTTCGATGAAGAGCTGGGTGGCCTTGTCGCGCCGCGCGGCCTGCTCCAGCTGCCGCAGCTTCTGCTGCCGCTGGGCCGCATCCACGGGCAGGTAGCCGTGAAAGCTGAACTGCTGGCCGCTCATGCCGCTGGCCATGAGCGCCAGCAACAGCGAAGACGCACCCACCAGCGGCCGCACCGGCGCGCCCAGGGCGTGCGCTGCCGCCACCACGGCTGCACCAGGGTCGGCCACGCCGGGGCAGCCGGCTTCACTCATCAGGCCGACGTCCTGACCTGCCTGGAGCAGGGCCAGCGGTGCCGCGAGGTCCGTCTTGCCGTGCTTGTCGAGCTCGAACCAGCGCAGCTCCGCCATGGGGCGCGG
>DASSQC010000402.1:0-2127 GCA_035702705.1 Burkholderiaceae bacterium
CGACCACACGGCCGAACACGGCGTAGCCGTTGCCGTCCGCGGCCTGGGCCTTGTCCAGACGCAGGTTGTCGACCACGTTGATGAAGAACTGCGCGGTGGCGGAGTCCGGCACATTCGTGCGCGCCATGGCGATGGTGCCGCGCACATTCGACAGACCATTGCCGCTCTCGAGCTTGATGGGCGCGCGCGTGTCCTTCTCGCGCATGCTGGGCATGAAGCCGCCGCCCTGGATCATGAAGCTGCCGATCACCCGATGGAAGATCGTGCCGTCGTAGTGCTTGTCATCGACATAGCGCAGGAAGTTGGCCACCGAGATCGGTGCGGCCTTGGGATCAAGTTCGACCGTGATGTTGCCCATGCTGGTCTTGAACTGGACGCGGGGCGCTTCGGCGGCTGCCTGGGCGCCCGGTGTTGCTGAAGGCTTGGCGGCCGGCGCCTGGGCCATCAGGGGCGTGCAGAAGACCGCAAACGCCAGTGCACTGAGCGAACGGAAGAGCTTGGAGACGATCATGGGTTGTCCTCGAGGATGACGCACCGTAGGCCGCCGGGGTGCGGTCGATTGCAGCGCGTGTTGATGTTGGAATGAGGCGAATTAGAGCGGAAGCGAGGGCGGGACTTCAACGGCGGCTGTCCGGCATCGGGCCTGGGGCCGAGCCGTGGGCCGAAGCACGGGGGCGTCAGTACAGGCCGATGCCGCAGGCCGCAGCTCGGAGCAGCATCCTGAGCTTGTCCGCATGTGCCCGGCGCGCGTGGATGTGTTGGCGGAACTGCATGCGTGCCATGTTGCCGCGCAGGGTGGACGCCGGGCCGGTCACTTCGATCCGGCTGCGGGTGCTGTCTTTGTGGCAGCTGCCGCGGTGCCCGCGCTGCGTGCGGCCGGACGGCCGCCAACCAGCTCGCGCACCATCGACAGCTTGACCTGCGCCCGTGTGTTGCCGCTGTCGAGCTGCAGCGCCTTGTCGTAGGCCTGGCTGGCCAGGCGCGCATAGACGTCGCCGAGATTCTCATGGGCTGTGGCATAGGACGGGTTCAACCGGATCGCCATCTCGAGGGCGGCGCGCGCCTTGTCATACTGGCCCTGGGTGCCGTAAAGCACGGCCAGGTTGTTGTACGGCTCGGGGAGTTCGGGAACATCCTCGGTCAGCTTGAGAAAGGCGTCGATGGCCTCGTTGGTGCGCTTCAGCTCGGTCAGGATGATGCCTCGCGTGAAGCGCAGCTGCGCATCCTTGGGCCTTGAGGCGAGACCGGCGTCAACGCGCTGCAGGGCTTCGTTGAGCTGGCCGGCGCGCATCATGCGCTGGATGTCGCCCGCGTCGTCGGCAAGGACGGGGCTGCTCAGGGCGAAGCCCGCGACGATGGCGCAGGCGAGGGCGGAGGCACGCAGTTTCATGCGAAGCGGGACCTTGCAGTGAGGACACGGGGCGCCGTCGTGGTTGCGCGTCAGCAAGCTTGGAGCCTGGAGAAACCCGGCGCGCGCAAGGGGCGTTGATATACTCTCAAGTGTAGCAATCGACCCCTTGGACGTGCCGTGTCCCACTGCAGGATGCCGGCCCATCCTGACCGGCCGCCCTCGCGGCCGACCCATGCCTGCCACGCCGTGTCCAGCAAGCCCGTCAATTACGCGCCGCACCTTGCGCCGATGCCCGCCCGCCGCGGGTGGTGTTGTTGACGCTGCCCTGCGCCCGCTGCTGACGCTTTAGCACCGGCCTGCCGGCGTCCAGCTGGCGCGAAACGGCGACCGGCCCCCGGCCTCATCGACTCAATCCGCATCCCCTCCAGGCACAGAACCCCATGCTTCAGGTCTACAACACCCTGTCCCGCAAGAAGGAAGTCTTTACGCCGATCGCCGCGCCCAAGGTGGGCATGTACGTCTGCGGCATGACGATCTACGACTTCTGCCACATGGGCCACGCCCGGATGATGATGGCCTTCGACGTGATCGCGCGCTGGCTGCGCAGCTCCGGCTATGAGGTCACCTTCGTGCGCAACATCACCGACATCGATGACAAGATCATCAAGCGCGCAGTGGAGAACGGCGAGACCATCCGCCAACTCACCGATCGCATGACCGCCGCCATGCACGAAGACCTGGCTGCCATCGGCGTGCTGCCGCCAGACCATGAACCG
>DASSQC010000403.1:0-3318 GCA_035702705.1 Burkholderiaceae bacterium
GCCAGGATGTAGCCGACCGGCACGTTGTTGCGCTTCAGCGTCTCGACGATCTGCTCCGCTTCGGTGTAAGGCACGCGCGGGTCGTTGCGTCCGTGCACCACCAGCATCGGCTTGGTGATCTTCCCCGCGTTGGTCACCGGCGAGATCGACGTCAGCACCGCGCGCATCGCCGGGTCGCGCTCGTCGCCGTACTCGACGCGGCGCAGGTCGCGGCGGTAGCTCTCGGTGGCCTCGAGGAAGGTGACGAAGTTCGAGATGCCGACGACGTTGACGCCCGCGGCGATGCGCTCGGCGTAGTCGACCATCGACGCCAGCACCATGTAGCCGCCGTAGCTGCCGCCGAACACGCCGACGCGCTGGGCATTGTTCAGCGGCGCGATCTTCTCCTGGAACTCGCGCATCTTCGGGTCGCGCTCATCGCCGTACTCGACGCGGCGCAGGTCGCGGCGGTAGCTCTCGGTGTTGTTCAGGAAAGTCACGAAGTGGCTGATGCCGACGATGTCGATCGCACCGCGCAGGCGCTCGCTGTAGTTGGTTGCCATGGCCAGGCTCATGTAGCCGCCATAGCTGCCGCCGCTGACCACCACCCGCTTGGCATCGAGGTTGGGCTGGGTGGCCAGCCAGTCGAGCAGCGCGCCGCCGTCCTTCACGCTGTCTTCACGCAGGAAGCCGTTGTCCAGCTGCGCGAAGCTCTTGCCGTAGCCCGTGGAGCCGCGAACATTGGGCAGGATCACCGCAATGCCCATCTCGTTGATGTAGTAGTTCCAGCGGCCCATGAAGCGCACCGTGCTCTGGGCCTCGGGGCCGCCGTGGAAGTCCACGAACACCGGGCGCTTGCCCGGGAACTTCTTCGCGTCCGGCGCAAACAGCCAGCCGGAGATCATGCGGCCATCGAAGCTCTTCCATTGGATGAGCTGCGGGGTCACGAAGGTGTTGGGGTCGATCGTCGGCGGTGCGTAGGCCGTGGTCCAGCGCGTGACCACACCCGTCTTCACATTGAGCGAGTAGGCATCGCCCGGGCTCTGCGGCGAGTTCAGCGAGAACGCCACCTCGTCGCCCAGGCTCTCGTGCCAGGTCGTGCCGCCAATGGCGCCGGCCGGTACCTTGGGCGCGGGCAGTTCCTTGCCGGTGATGGCATCGAACAGGCGCATCTCGTCGCGGCCGTTGTTGTTGATCTCGGCGATCAGCAGCTTGCCGTCCTTGGACAGCGCCACACCCGAGACGTCCCAGGGGATGTGCCTGGTGAGCGAGGTGAGGGTCTTGCTGGCTAGGTCATAGACCGCCAGTTCATTGAACTCGCTGCCGGCGTTGGTGGTGAGGAACAGGCGCTTGCCGTCGGTGCTCCAGGCGGCCGGGAAGTAGCCGGCGGCCGGCTGGCCTGCCGCCGGCAGGATGCGCTCACGCTGGCCGGTCCTGGTGTCGAGGAGGTACAGCTCGGTGTCCGAGTTGGTGCGGTACTGCACCAGCGCCAGACGGCTGTCGTCCGGCGAGAAGCGGCCACCAAACCAGCCGCCGCCGGGCAGCTCGGCCAGCTTGGTCTTCTCCTCGGGCTTGAGCGGATTCACGAAGGTGAGCGTGGTGGTGACCTGCGCGCGGGTGCCGCCCTGGGCCGTGCGGTCCAGCGGCACGCTGCTGATCAGGATGCGGTCACCCTTTTCGGTCCACGCGGCGGTGGAGCGCTCGTCCGGATTGGACAGCAGGGTGCTCTCGCGGCTGGGCAGGTCCATGCGGTAGACCTTGGTGGCCTCGTTGCCGCCCGTGTCGCGGCCATACACCAGATAGCGACCTTCCTTGGGTTCAAAGGAGGCGCCCTGCACCGACTCGGCAAAGTCGGTGAGCTTGGTCATGGTGCCGTTGGGGCCGTCGAGCAGATAGACCTGCGGCAGGTTGTCCGTGGCGCCGCGGTGACGCACCAGCATGCTGCGGTTCTTCGGGTGCCAGCCCATGAAGCCGTAGCCGCGGAAGTCGGTGTAGGCCGCCACGCGCTCGGCGATCGTGCGCTGGATGGGCGGAATGCCTTCGGCACGCAGGTTGGCGTTGGGCGGCACCACGGCCACGGCGCTGGTGGCCGGTGAGGCCGGAACAGCGGGCGTGGCGGCGGTTTGCGCCAGGACGGGCAGGGTGCCTGCCGTGGCAAGGGCGAAGGTCAGTGCGGCTCGGCGCAGGGTCATGCTCGGGCTCCGATGAGCGCGGCCCGCGGGTGACGGGCCGGGTTGCGAAGCTGCGGATGATAGGTGGCGAGCAAGCACTTGCCGTACTGCCGTGCGCACCGCGCTTGCAGGCCACGACCGTGCGAGTGCCTAGGGCTTACCCGAACTGCCCCACAGGCAGCGCAGGCACGCCGCGCAGACGACGGGCGCGCAGCAGCACCGTGGCAAGAAGCGCTGTCCCGCACCACAGCGCGAGGATCGGCCAGGTCCAGTCCGGCCGCTCGCGCAGCGACATGAACACCGCCACACTCATCATTGCCAACACAATCTTGGTGAAGATCAGCGCCATGGAAGCACGGCCGGGCTGCTCGAACAGGCGCGGCGAAAGTTGCGAGACCATCAGGTCGATCACATTGACCGCGAGCAGCACTTGCAGCAGGGCGAGCAGCGCCCAGACGGGTGCGCCCAGGGCCCAGCCGGTGAGCAGGCTGACTGCCACCACCACGGCGTTGTTGGCAGCCGCAAGGCGCAGCGCCTGGGAGGACAGCCAGGCGGCACGCTGCTGCGGCGCTGGTGCACCGGGCACCAGCATGGCCAGGCCCTGTTCGGTGCGGGTGGAGCCCAGGGTCAGCATGAAATTGCCGCCCAGGCTCGCAGTCATCGCCATGATCCCGATCCACACGCCCTGCGAGAAGGACGATGCGTTATCCACGTAGGCAAGCGGTTGTGTGCCCGTCCAGATGAGAATCACCCCGACCGCCAGCGCCAGTACCGGCACATAGGCCAGCAGGGTCCACGGACTCCATGACGGTCCCATGGCCAAACGAAGCCGTGCCGCCGGCGTCCAGTGGCGGCTGCGTGCGAGGCTCCAGCGCCCCACCAGACCGATGTTGAGCAGATCCGTCAGGCGGTTGCCCGTGGGACGCACTGCAGCCATGTTGTGCCCACCGCGTTGCTGCAGATAGAAGGACTTCGCGCAGCCGGCGCGGTCCGAGGCCGTACCGCGAAAGTAGGCCCATTGCAGCGCCCAGTGCAGACCCCAGGCCAGGCCCGTAAAGACCAGCAGGCTCCAGGCGCCAAGCGCCGTGTACAGCAGCGTCAACTGGTCGCTTGCGAAGTCCCGGACCGGGCGCGGCAACAGCCAGAAAACGAGCCAGAACAGCCACAG
>DASSQC010000404.1:0-2097 GCA_035702705.1 Burkholderiaceae bacterium
CGCTATCTGGTGGTGGGTTTTGCGGCCGGCGACATTCCCAACCTGCCGCTGAACCTGCCCTTGCTCAAGGGTGCGAGCCTGGTGGGCGTGTTCTGGGGCGAATTCGCCAAGCGAGAGCCCAAGGCGAACCTGGCCGGCATGATGGAAATGATGGGCTGGATGCGCGAGGGCAAGCTCAAGCCTCTGATTTCAAAGACCTATTCCCTGGATGAAGCGCCCCAGGCACTGGCCGACATGGCTGCCCGCAAGGTGGTGGGAAAGATCGTGATCAAGCCCTGAGGGTTCACATGGCCCGGCGCTGCCCTGTCAGCGCACGCGCCGGTACCGGCTCTTGATCAGCGCGCCGAACACCTCGGTGCCGAGGTGCTCGAACTGGAGCAGCTTGTCCAGCCCGCCAAACAGCGGGCTGCCCCCGCCCAGCAGTACGGGCACGCGGCTCAGGGTCAGCTCATCAATCAGATCGGCACGCAGGAAGCTGGTGATGAGCTTGCCACCGTCGATATAGAGCTCGCGGTGGCCGCGGGCGTGGGCTGCAGCCACGATCTCTGCCGGGGTGCCTGACAGGAAGTGCACTTCGCCGGTGACCCTGGGCGGCGCGCTGCGGTGGCGGCTGGAGACCACGTAGCAGGGCTTTTCATAGGGCCAGGCGTCAAAGCCGAGCACGAACTCGTAGGTCCCGCTGCCCATCACCACAGCATCGATGCCGGCCATGAAGTCGGCGTAGCCGTAGTCGCTGCCGGTGGGGTTCGGCGTATCGAAGAGCCATTGCAGGCTGCCGTTACGGTCGGCGATGTAGTTGTCCAGGCTGGTGGCGATGTAGACGTGATTGGGCATGGCACTTTGCCGGGTGATGGGTCTCACACCCTCGGGAGTGTGCTGATGTGCTCCTGTCAGATGTTGTCAGCAGACTGGGGCGGGCTGGCCCTGTCACGCCGCCACGCGGTCCATGCCGGCGGCGATTGCCGCGGTCTCGTCGCCGCATGTCTGGTGCGGTGCCCGGGGTGTCGAGACGCACGGCGTCTTGCCTGGCGATGTCACGCACCGCTTGATTCCGGCGAATCGCTCGCGCCTGCCCGCGCGAGCATCTTGCAGCACGTTCCCGCTTGTCTGGTGCGGATCTTCAGCCATTTTGGCCTGAAGAAGCGCATCAATACTCATTGTGCTCTTGATGTCCTCTCGGTACTACATCGCGTCCTGTAGTGCGCAATCGCATACAAGTTCCCGCCATCGAAGCCTGCCATGCGCATCTGGGTACCGCGTTTCAGCAGTTCATCGCAGCTACGCTGAAACAGTCATCTGCACTCCGTAGAGTTCAGCCTGCTGCGGCGCTGGCGGAAATGCCGCGCTGCGTCCATAACGATTTCATCCGCGGGGAGCATCATGAAACTGCGTCGTCCTCTCTTCAAACCCATGGTCGTGATTCTGACCATCGCCCTGAGTGTCGGCCTGGCAGGCTGCAACAAGGGCGGCGGCAATGCCGAGGCCAAGCCCAAGGAAGACAAGGCCCTGCGCTTCACGGCACAGGAAGTCACCCAGCCCAGGCTGATGGTGCTGCCGGAGCTGGTGGAGTTCAGCGGCCCGCTGTCTGCGGTACACAGCGCCACCGTGAGAAGCAAGGCGGCCGCGGCGCTGGTCAGCCTGGATGTGGCCGAAGGGCAGCGCGTGCGCGCCGGGCAGCAGCTGGGCCGGCTTGATCTGGCGGACGCCCTGTCTCGTGTGGACGACCGCCAGGCAAGCCTGGCCTCGGCCCGCGCGCAGCTGGCCAATGCCGAGCGCACCCACGCCAACAACGAGCGCCTGGCGGCGCAGAACTTCATCAGCCCCACCGCCCTGGACGCCAGCCGCTCCTCGCTGGAAAGTGCGCGGGCTGCGGTCAAGTCGGCTGAAGCCCAGCTCACGGGCAGCAAGGTGCAGCTGCGCGATTCGGCACTCACGGCGCCGATCGACGGCATCGTCAGCAAGCGCCATGTGGTGGCCGGCGAGAAGCTCGCCTTCGACCAGCCGGTGGTCACCATCGTCGATCTGCGTCTGCTGGAGATTGCCGGCGCCGTGGGTACGCACGAGGTCTCGCGCCTGAAGGTCGGCATGCCGGTGTCG
>DASSQC010000405.1:0-2187 GCA_035702705.1 Burkholderiaceae bacterium
GATCTCTGCCGTGCATAGCAGTGGCCGATCAGCCACGCAGGCGCAGCGGTCAATACGCCCAGGTGATTCCACTGCACCAGTGCATGCAATGCGCCAAAAGCCAGCGCCACGCCCGCCGTTACCGGCGAACGCCACCCGGAAGCTGCCCCCGGGAAGCGGCGCATCAAGGTGTCATGCAGACCGGCGCGCAGCAACCATTCTTCAAGGATCGGGCTGATGGCGAGCAGCACAACGAGACCCCAGCCCTGCGAAAGTGCCGCAGGAATGCGGATGCCCAGCCCTGCGGCCACCAGCGCGCCTGCGACCAGCGCCGCGGCCGTGGCCGCGACCAGCAGTGTGTGGCCACCCGGGACAGTGCTCAAGCGCTCGCTCATGGGGCTCAGGGCTTGGGCGGCTCCACCCAAGGAGCACCCCAGTCGAAGATCACCCTCCAGACACCCGGGGCCTCCTGGCGCCAGATGCTGGTGTACGTGGCAATGCGCTTGCCCTTGGGGTCGAAGACTGGCCCGGCGCTGATGGCCAGCTCGCCCGAGTCGAGCACATGAACGCTCTCGGGCGACCAGCTGAAGGGGGCAGCGGGCGTCTCGAAGTAGCGCTTCCAGTAGCCGACCACGGCCGCGGGGCCGCGCAGCGGATTGCGCTCGCCGTCCGGACCGGACTTCCAGACGGTCTCCCTGGACAGGAAGCGTTCGAATGCGACCAGATCACGGTCGGCCATGGTCTTGGCAAAGGCACGTTCGGCATCGGCCACCTGCTGTTCCAGCAGGGCTCGTTCACTGGCGTTCACGCTGCGGCTCGCTTTCGCGCGGGGCTGAGGGGTGTCGGGGTTCACGCTGATGGCGCAACCCGCAAGCGTCAGGAGCAGAGCCACGATGCCGAGCCTGTGGACTAGGTGCATGGCGGCTGCGGCTCCGTGCTGAAGGACTCACTGGCGGCGAAGAAGCTGCCACCAGCAATGTAGTGAATGCTCTGCAGGTGCTGCGGCAGGTCCTGGGGCACGTTCCAATGGCCACCGCTGAACACGCGCTCATCGGCCCAGGCGTGTCTGACCTCGCCGATGAAGAGGTCGTAGGCCTGCTGGTTGTGCGGCTCCGCGATCACGGTGCACTCGAGCCACGCGGTGCAGCCCTCGGGCAGCGGAGCAGCCTGCGCGCCCTTGAACCAGCGCAGCCCGTACCGGGTGAATTTGTCATGCCCTTCGGCCAGATCGGCGCCGCTCGTGCGCCCCACGGCCAGCGCCTGTGCAGCGAAGCCGCGCGTGGGCACCGCCAGTGTGAACTCGCCGGAGGCTTCCACCAGCTTGCGCGTCAGGGTGGACTTGTCGATCACCACGCAGACCTTGGCCGGCGTGAAGTCCAGCGGCATCGACCATGCTGCAGCCATCAGGTTGTGCCGGCCCGCGTGGCTGCTGGACACCAGCACCGTCGGGCCGTGATTCATCAGCCGGTAAGCCTTGCTCAGCTCCACCGACTTCACATGTTCAGGTCTGGCCAGCTCAAGCGCGCTCACCCGACTCCTCCTCGATCGCCATCTCGATCTGCTGCAGCTGATACAGACGCTGGTAGATCCCGCCCTCGATCGCCATCAGCTGATCGTGCGGCCCCTGCTCGGCCAGCCGCCCGTGGTTCAGGACGATGATCCGATCCGCGTCGCGGATGGTGGACAGGCGGTGCGCAATGGCAACCACCGTCACTTTGCCGCGAAGCTCGGCCAGTGCGAGCTGCACCTGCTGCTCGGTCTCGCTGTCGATATGGCTCGTGGCTTCGTCGAGGAACAGGATCTTCGGGTCCCCAGCCAGCGCCCGGGCAATGGCCAGCAGCTGCTTCTGGCCGACCGACAGGCGAGCCCCCCCCTCGCCCAGTGCGGTGTCGTAGCCCTGGGGCAGCTGCAGCAGGAAGTCGTGCGCCCGGGCGGCGCGCGCTGCCGCCTCGATGCGCTCGGTGCTCAGGCCACGCCCCATGTCGATGTTCTCGCGGGCACTGGCTGCAAGCAGGAAAGGCTCCTGCGGCACCAGCCCGACCGCGCGGCGGAAGGCGGCGTCGCCCAGCTGCATCAGGGGCTGGCCGTCGATCAGGATCGCGCCGGGTTCCGACTCGTAGAAGCGCAGCAGCAGGGACAGCAGAGTGCTCTTGCCGCTGCCCGTGTGGCCGACGATGCCGTAGAAGCTGCCTGCCGGAATGTCCAGGT
>DASSQC010000406.1:0-2417 GCA_035702705.1 Burkholderiaceae bacterium
AGGCGCCCAACGGCACGGTGGTGCTGGCCGCTGGCCAGAGCGTGGAGCTGGCCGGCCGCGGGCTGGAGGGCATCCGCTTCGAAGTGGGCGCGGGCGGCGAGGCGCGCAACCTGGGCCGCATCGAAGGCTCGGCGGTGGGCATGTTTGCCGGCAGCCTGCGCCACAGTGGGGCCATCGAGGCCACCACGCTGCAGCGCGTCGGCGGCGAGGTCCGGCTGGTGGCGCAGGACATCACCCTGGCCAGCGGCTCGACCACGCGCGCCGCAGGCGAGCTGGGCGGCGGCACCATCCACGTGGGCGGCGGCCTGCGCGGCCAGGATGCCAGCATCCCGAATGCGCGCAACACCACGGTGGAGGCGGGCGCAGTGGTGGATGTATCCGCCACCGGCCGCGGCAATGGCGGCAGGGCGGTGATCTATGCCACCGATCTGGCGACCATCCACGGCAACCTGATTGCCCGCGGCGGTGCCGAGGGCGGCAACGGCGGGTTCATCGAGACCTCGGGCAAGAAGCATCTGCACATGACCGGGCGCGTCGATGCCTCGGCTGCGCGCGGCCGCGCCGGTACCTGGCTGATCGACCCGGCCGAAATGACCATCCAGGGCAACGCCTTCGGTTGCTATGGCGGGGTCAACATCATCTGCGAAAGCGTGATCGAGAGCGCCACGGCCAATGTGCTGATCGAAGCGGACTTCGGCGTGCGGGCCAGCGGCGCGTTCACCGGCCCCGGCCTGGTGCTGCCCAGCAACCTGGGCTTCACCATCCGCACGGCCAACGCCACCAACACCAGCGTGTATGGCGGTGTGGACGGCATCAACCTCCTGGCCTATGGCGGCCCGCTGGCCATCTACACCAGCGGCACTGGCCGCATCAGCCTGCAGACACACACATCCGGCGCCAGCACTTCGGGCATATCCATCACGACCGGCCTGCTGAGTGCGGGCACCGGCGGCATCGAGATCCGCAGCAACGGTGCCACGGTGGATGCGAGCAACCCCGGGGCGGACTGGACCAGCTACGGCGGCCTGCTGGTCAGTGGTGCGAGCCGCATCCTGACCGGGGAGAGCAACAGCTGGTCGGCGCAGGGCAACATCACCATCGAGCGCGGCGCCTTCAGCGGCCTGACGCGCATTGATGTCGGCCAGCAGCTCAACAACCCCGCCAATGGCGGCAGCCTGTCGCTGAGTTCCAGCAACGGCTCGATCAGCCTCGAAGCCGATGTGTATGCACGCGGCCAGGCCGGCGCGATCGATCAGGTGGGCGGCAACGGCGGCATCCTGTCGCTGCAGGCCTTCAACGGCAGCGTGAATCTCGTGCGCGGATCGATCAACCTCCAGGGCGGTGACGGCGGCACGGGTTCGGCTGGCAGCAACGGCACGATTTCCTTTGTGGCGTTTCCTGCACCTGAATCTCCGCCGACCGGTGGCGCGCAAGGTCAGGCGGGTGGCCTGGGGGGCAACCTCTACCTGGGCGCCCGTGACGCAAACATCGCAGGTGCGTTCAACATCAATGCATCGGGCGGCAATGGCGGCACCGGCGGGCAGGGCGGCAATGTCAACTCACTGGCTGTTTCGGCACTGACCCCGGGCGCCGGCGGCAATGGCGGCACGGGTGGCACGGGCGGATTCGTGTCGGTCAGTACCAGCGGCAATTTCACGCTCGATGGCAGCATTCGTGCGGATGGCGGAGCGGGTGGCGCCGCCGGTGCCGCAGGCAATCTGCGGGGTGGTACGGCAGGCACCAACCCGAGCACGGTTCAGACCGGATCCGGCGGCAGCGGGGGCAGCTTCAGTGCGAGCCTGGGCAACGTGAGCACGATTGGCAGCACCGGATCCATCCTCGTCGAAGGCGGTGCGAGCGAATCCGGGTTCGGAGGCAGCGGCGGGGGCATCAACATCTCCAGCTTCACCGGCACCGCCTTCACGGTGCAGCAGGGCGGCACGCTCTCGGCACGCGGTGGCGCGGTGGGCCAGGGGGCGACCGTCAGCGGCACGCAAGCAGGCGGCGGCGGCTTCATCACGGTGACCGCTGATGACATCCGCATTGATGGCACGCTGGACGCGAGTGGCGGCGGACAGACCGATCCGGTACTCCGTACGACGGTCTACAACGGCCTGCGCGGCAGCGGCGGCTCCATCGACCTGTCGTACTACGGGGGGCGGGTCGGCGGACCGCCGACCACCGGCATTGTGCTCGGCAGCACATCGATTCTGCGCGTTCAAGGCTCGAGCGACTTGAGCACCGTTTCGGATGCGAGCCCGGGCGCCTCATTCCTCGGAGAGGTCCGCCTGCGCGCTGGCGCAGCAGGCGTCACACAGGCGACCGGCGGCACCCTGGTCACGCCGCAGCTCTATCTCGACTCGGCCGGTTCCGTGAGCCTCGCCAGCGCTGCAAACGCCCTCGGGGTGGTGCGCGGT
>DASSQC010000407.1:0-2143 GCA_035702705.1 Burkholderiaceae bacterium
CAGTCGCTCGCGGAGGCTCACGCTAGCAGGCGCGCGTGTTTGCACCGCGGCCAAGCGGTGCTTGGCCGGCGCACGGCTCCACCTTGCGGTCGGCGACGCGCTGCGCTTGCCCAAACCCCGCGCTCAGCATGGGACAAGCGAGACGCCGGTGCTCAGCCCGGCCCGGCGGCCCCGCCTGTCGTCGTGAACCGGCGCGCGGCGCGTTCGGCGGGTGTATCGCCAGACTTACCTGGGGCTGCCAGATGCGCCGGCGCCGGGCGCCGTGGGCGCCAGTCCGTCGCCGATCAGCGCATCGAGCTGGCGCATGACGGCATCGGGCGTCTTGCGCGAACACATGATGTGGCGCTGGCTGCCCTGGCGCGGCAGGTCGCTGAGCTGCACGCGCTGCAGCCGCGTGTCGCCCGGCTCCTGCTCCAGGAACCAGCTCAGTTCTTCCTCGGTGACCAGCGCCAGCGCAAAGCGCCCGGCCAGCACCATGCGCAGCAGCTGCTCGCTGGTGGCGGTGGGGCGCACCACGCTGCGTGAATGCTGCTCCAGCAGCCGGTCCAGGTCCGCACCATAGGAGATGCCCGACACGGCGCCCAGCCGCCAGGTGCCCGATGCAAGCACCTGCGCCAGGCTCGTGGCATTGCCAAACGATGCAGCCGGCTGCGTGGCCACGAGCACCATGCCGCGGTCGCGATAGACCGGCCGGCTGAACTTGGCAAAGCGTTCGCGTTCCGGGGTCTTGAACCAGCCCAGAGAGCACAGGGCGGTCTGGTTGGCCTCGATCTCGGCGAGGATGCGCTTGGGCGGGCGCTGCTCGAAGCTCATCGTCACGCCGGCGGCCAGGCCGCGCTGGCGCAGCGCGTCGATCAGCCGACCCCGCGGTGCGCCGTTGCTGTTGGTGAAGTACAGCGGCGGCTTTTCAGGAAAGCTCAGGCGCAGCGGCTCCTTCGCTGCAAATGACGATGCCGGCCATCCGCCAAGGATGGCAACGCTCAACACCATCTGCACCCAAGACTTGAACACATGCGCCTTTCGGCACGCGCCCCACCGGGTGGACCGGGGTCGCTGCGTGCGCCAGCCGAGTGTATGTGTTTGTAAACGTCTTGGATGCAATCGTTTTAGGTCGCGTCGGACATCGACCGCGCGAGCCGGGTGCGGCCTGCACCGTCGTGGTGCGCCAAATGAAAACGGCCCCGCGTTGCGGAGCCGTTTGTTGTTTGGTGGCGCTTCAGGGACTCGGTCACCTCGCCGCTTGCTCGCGCAATCGGCTCCTCGACCCCGGCCCGGCCTGCATGCCGGTCCTTTCGAGTCCCTGAAATCGGCCAGCGCGCAGGCGCTGCCCGATGCGCCCAATGAAAACGGCCCCGCATTGCGGAGCCGTTGGTGTTTGGTGGCGCTTCAGGGACTCGAACCCCGGACCTGCGGATTATGATTCCGTCGCTCTAACCGACTGAGCTAAAGCGCCTGAGCCGTGCATTATGGCACAAAAAAGCCCGCGACCAGCTCGGGCGCGGGCTTGAAAGGCCGGTAGGCACGGGCCGACCGGAGGAGTGTTGGCTCAGTCGTGGGCGTAGATGTCCACGTCCTTGGTTTCCTTGACGAACAGGCTGCCGATGATGAAGGTCATCACGGCGATCGCAATCGGATACCAGAGGCCGGCGTAGATGTTGCCCTGGGCCAGGACGATGGCTGCCGCGATTGCCGGCACGAAGCCGCCGAACCAGCCGTTGCCGATGTGGTACGGCAGGCTCATCGAGGTGTAGCGGATCCGCGTCGGGAAGAGCTCCACCAGCATGGCTGCGATCGGGCCGTACACCATGGTCACGTAGATCACCATGATGGTCAGGATGACCACGATCATGATCCAGTTGAAGGACAGGGCGGGGATCGGGTCGGCCTTGGCGGGGTACTTCGCCTCGGTCAGCGCGGCGGCCAGCTCCTTGTCGAAGCGGGCCTTCTGCTCCTTGGCATCCGGCGCCTTGCCGTCATAGGCCACGACGGCCTTCTCGCCGATCTTGATGGTGGCGGTGGTGCCGGGGGCGGCGGCGACCTTGTCGTAGCTGATGCCCTTGCTGGCCAGCGCTGCGGTAGCCAGATCGCAGGCATTGGTGAACTTGGCCGTACCCGTCGGGTTGAACTGGAAGCTGCAGGTGGC
>DASSQC010000408.1:0-3705 GCA_035702705.1 Burkholderiaceae bacterium
AACCAGATGGTCTTGATCAGGCCAGCCTCCACCTCGTAGATGGCCGCGGCTTCATAGGGCGTGTCGCGCACGCCGTGGATGCGCTCGTGGTCGATCACCTTGTTGCCCATCACCATGCGGTTCACCAGCTCGGCGTGCAGCGTGGGGATGTTGAACCGATGCTTCGAGTAGTGCTCCGCCATGGCGGCGCGGCCGCTCATCACCGGCGCGGTGCCCGGCAGGCGGAAGATCTGCACGTCTTCGGTGTAGCAGGCCACGAAGCGCTCGACGTCGTGCGCGTTGTAGGCGTCCAGCTGGGCCTGGACGGGGCGTTCTGAAGGCAGGTCGGTCGTGAGCGGCATGGTGAGAGGGTGGGCGGCGGGCGGTGCGTGGCGCAGCGGGGGCTGCGCGCGAGCGCGCAGCTTGCGGCCAGCGCGCCTGCGCACGCAAGCCCGCCGAACACGGACGCCGGGCTGAAGACGCCCGGCTGAAGACGCCCGGCTGAAGGGGCTCAGCGCCCCAGCACCCCGCGCAGCAGATCCATCGCCGTGGGCTTCTTCTGGTCCTGCTGCTCGTCCTGCGCACGGCGCATGCCGGGCTCCATGCCGATCATGCCCATGAAGGTGCTCTTGGTGCGCACGCGCGCGGCCCACTGCGGCTCCCAGGGCACTTTCACATCGGTGGGGCGCGGCGGGTAGGCGGTGTTGAACTCCGGGCCGTAGGCAATCATGCGCAGCATGCCCTGGGCGCCATCGAAGATGCCGCGCGGAATGGTGCAGCTGGTGCTGCCTGCGGGCAGCAGCACCTTCTCGCGCAGCCACTTGTCCAGATCGCCCTGGCGCTGGTAGTCCTGCAAGCCCCAGCCCATGTCCGGCTGTTCGCTGGAGGTCCAGAGAATGACTTCTGCGCCCTCATCGCCACCGCCTCCGGGCATGCCCGGCATGCCGCCGCCGCGGCCCCCGCCCTTGCCGCCGAAGGCGCTGATGAAGTAGCCGCGGGCGACTTCGATGTTGTTCCAGTTCAGCACCGTGGCGCCGCCGTTGTTGCCCTGCTCCATGCGGATGGCGGGCATGAAGTCACTGGCCGGCGGCAGGTTGAAGCGAAAACCCTCGACGATGCCCTGCCCCGTGAATGCGTTCTCACCGGCAAGCTGCGCGCCGGTGGGCACCTTGCGGCTGTCCGGCTTGCTGGGCCAGCTCGGAAAGCCGGGCTGACTGCGCGGGCCGGCGGGGGTGTTGCCGCGCATGACCATGATGCGCTGCACGTCCTGCGGGTTCATGCTGGCAAAGTCCAGCACGCGCGGCTGGCCGGCGCGCACCGTCTCGCCGCAGCCCCAATAGAGCATGAGCTTGCCCTTGGGCTTCTGATACTCCGGCTCGCGCGTGTCTTCCTCGCGCGGCGGGGGCGGTGCGGGCTCGCTTGTGGCGGGTTGCGGCGCCTGCAGCGCGAGTGTGGGGCCCAGGCGCATGCCGGGCGGAATGGCCTGCGTGGCATCCGTCAGGCCGGGGTGGGTGCGCGAATAGACCGACACGTCCATCCACTGGCCCGGCGCCATGGTCATGCGGGTCTGGCCGAAGGTGTTGCCGCCGTCCTTCTCGCCGCCCTTGCCGCGGCCGAAGATGCCGCCCAGGCTGGGCAGGCCACCGCCGCCCATCATGTTGCCCATCATGCCCATGCCGGGAATGTCGCTGGCGTGGGTGGCCAGATCGATCCAGGCCTGCGACACCGGCGGTCGCACCACCTGCTGCGTGCGCTGCTGCGCAAAAACCGGGTTGCCGGACAGACCGAAGACCAGCAGCCCGCCGGCTGTCGCGAGTCCGAGGCGCAACGCGGCGGCGGGTGCCGGCAGCACGCCGGTCACGCGGGCCGTGATCGGGACAGGGGAGACGGGCCAGCCCGCCGAGTACGAAGTTGCGGCCTGATCAGCCGCGCGATGCCAGTGCGCCATGAGCCCTCCCGAAAGCGCGTTGCGATCCCCGGGGGAAGGTGTACTGCGCGAGTACCTGAGCAGCCATCCCGCAAACCGGCGCTGCGCGTTTCAGCCTCTGCCGGCGGCTCGCTGTTGGGTGCCCGTGGACCGACTGCGGACGGCGGATGACGACGGCGGGTGACTGCGGCAAACGACTGCGGCAAACGACTGCCGCTGGCGCCCTCGTCCATGGACGGCATCGGATGACGATGGGCGGTGGCAATCGCGGGAATACCGGGGCGACGCGCGGCCGTCCGGGGCAGACACAATGCGTCTGCGTACAGCAGCCGCATCGCACAGTGGCCGAAATCAGTTGAAATAAATTCGATCCAATGCTTGAATCGCCTAGAAACGTCCGCCGAGCAAGCGAGACGGCCCAGACAGGCTAGATCAAGAATCTCGGCCGATTTTGACGGATCATGCATAGCCCCCGGGCCAGGTGCGGCCCGCGCTGCGCAAGGTCACCGGCAGACCGAACGCGCTGCCGGCAGGGCCGGACCGCATCTCGTCGAGCCAGGCCTTCAGCGCCACCAGCTCGAACAGCACGTGCATCGGGAAGGTGCGCTGCCCGGTGCCCTGGTCCAGGATCAGGTCATCGAGATAGCGCATCGCCGCCATGGGCTCGGGCCACAGCCAGGCCAGCCGGTTGGCAATGGCCGGGTACTCGACCGCCGTCGCTTCCGGGCTCAGGTAGTCCGGCAGTCGATCGAACCAGCGGCAGGTCTCGGGCAGCAGATCCTCCACCTCATGGCGCGGCGAGCGGTCTTGCACCCAGCGCGGAGCGTTGCCCGCATGCAGATGACGCAGCTCCTCGCGCAGCGCGTCTGCGCTGACCGGGGTGTATTCAATGGCATGCAGGGCGGGACGCATCGCGAGACCTCCAAACAAGATGTCTCGCTTTCGACGCCGCCGCGATGACGCTTTAGCGACAAACAAAAAAGCCGCCCGTTCGGGCGGCTTTCCTGCGGATTGCTCTGTCTGCAGTGCAGACAGGCGTGTACCGATCACATGTGGTCGATCATCACCTGACCGAAGCCCGAGCAGCTGACCTGCGTGGCGCCTTCCATCAGGCGCGCGAAGTCGTAGGTGACCTTCTTGGACAGGATCGCCTTTTCCATGGCCTCGATGATCTTGTCGGCCGCCTCGGTCCAGCCCATGTGGCGCAGCATCATTTCGGCCGAGAGGATCTCGGAACCGGGGTTCACGTAGTCCTTGCCGGCGTACTTGGGCGCGGTGCCGTGGGTGGCCTCGAACATGGCGACGCTGTCGGACAGGTTGGCGCCCGGGGCGATGCCGATGCCGCCGACCTGGGCGGCCAGGGCGTCGGAGATGTAGTCACCGTTCAGGTTGAGCGTGGCGATCACGCTGTACTCGGCCGGGCGCAGGATGATCTGCTGCAGGAAGGCGTCGGCGATGCTGTCCTTGATGACGATGTCGCGGCCGGTCTTGGGGTTCTTGAACTTGCACCACGGGCCGCCGTCGATCAGCTCGGCACCGAACTCCTTGGCCGCGAGCGCATAGCCCCAGTCACGGAAGCCACCTTCGGTGAACTTCATGATGTTGCCCTTGTGCACCAGCGTGACCGAGGACTTGTCGTTGTCGATCGCGTACTGGATCGCCTTGCGCACCAGGCGCTCGGTGCCCTCGCGTGACACGGGCTTGATGCCGATGCCCGAGGTGTCCGGGAAGCGGATCTTCTTGACGCCCATCTCGTCGATCAGGAACTTGATGACCTTCTTGGCCTTGTCGCTCTCGGC
>DASSQC010000409.1:0-2066 GCA_035702705.1 Burkholderiaceae bacterium
TACAACGCCGTGATCGGCTACGGGCCGGGTGGCGAGCGGCTGCCGCTGGCCTACAGCAAGCAGCACCTGGTGCCCTTTGGCGAGTTTGTGCCCTTCGGCTTCCAGTGGTTTGTGGACATGATGAAGATGCCGCTGGGCAACTTTGGCCGCGGCACCAGCGACCAGCAGCCCTTTGTGGTCAAGGGCGTGAAGGTCATGCCCAACGTCTGCTACGAAGACGTGTTTGGCAACGAGCTGCGTGACGAAGCCGCCCGGGCCGACGTGCTGCTCAATGTGAGCAACCTAGCCTGGTTTGGCAGCAGCTGGGCCATGCCGCAGCACCTGCAGATTGCGCGCATGCGCTCCATTGAGCTGGGCCGGCCCAGCCTGCGCGCCACCAACACGGGCGTGACGGCTGCGATCGACCTCACCGGCCGCGTGCTCGCCGAGCTGCCGCTCAACACCCAGGGCAGCCTGGACACCACCCTGCGCGTTGAAAAGCGCGACACGCTGTATTTGCAGGTGGGCGACTGGCCGCTGCTGGCCCTCACCCTGCTGCTGCTGGCCATGCGCTTTAGGGAGCGGCGCCAGCAGCCCCCGCCAGCTGCCGCCAAGCGCGGCGCCGAGGACGTGGACTACCGCGAAGCCGCGTAGCAAGCAGCATGAAGCGCCGCTGCAGGGCGCGAAGCGGCGCAGCCGCAGGGCACGAAGAGGCGCAGTCACAGGGCACGAAGCGGCGCAGCTGCAAGGCGCCCCAGCCGCCGAAAGTAAACTCGGCGGCTTCCAAGGTGCCCGCCATGCTCACATTCCAAGAACTCATTCTTCGCCTGCAGACCTACTGGAACGACCAGGGCTGCGCGCTCATGCAGCCCATCGATCTGGAAGTGGGCGCCGGCACGAGCCATGTGCACACCTTTCTGCGCGCCATCGGCCCGGAACCCTGGCGCGCGGCCTACGTGCAGCCCAGCCGCCGCCCCAAGGACGGCCGCTACGGCGAGAACCCCAACCGCCTGCAGCACTATTACCAATACCAGGTGGTGCTCAAGCCCTCGCCGGAGAACATTCTTGACCTGTACCTGGGCTCGCTGAAGGCGATTGGCATCGACCCGCTCAAGCACGACATCCGCTTTGTGGAAGACGACTGGGAGAACCCCACGCTGGGCGCCTGGGGCCTGGGCTGGGAGGTGTGGCTGGACGGCATGGAGGTCACGCAGTTCACCTACTTCCAGCAGGTGGGCGGCCTGGAGTGCCGGCCCATCACCGGCGAGATCACCTACGGCCTGGAGCGCCTGTGCATGTACCTGCAGGGCGTGGAGAACGTGTACGACCTGACCTGGACGCGCTGGACCGAGCGCGGCGTGGAGCGCACGCTGACCTACGGCGACGTGTATCACCAGAACGAGGTCGAGCAGAGCACCTTCAACTTCGAGCACAGCAACGTCGAGTTCCTGCTGCACCAGTTCAATGAGTACGAGGCGCAGGCCAAGCGGCTCATGGAGGCGCAGCTGGCCCTGCCGGCCTACGAGTCCGTGCTCAAGTGCGGCCACACCTTCAACCTGCTCGATGCGCGCGGCGCCATCTCCGTCACGGAGCGCGCCGCCTACATCGGCCGCATCCGCAACCTGGCCCGCACCGTGGCGCAGAGCTACTACGACAGCCGCGCACGCCTGGGCTTCCCGATGTGCGGCCCCGGTGGCGGCGCCGCCAGCCAGGCCGCCTGAGACTGAACTGCGGCCTTTCCGGGGCACATCTGGAAAGGCTTTCCGCTTGTCTGGCAAGGGTTTCCAGCCATTTTGGCCTGAAGAACCGCGCCAATGCTTTATCCAGCTTCAAAGATCCTATGAACGCCCTGCTCGTTGAACTGCTCACCGAAGAACTGCCGCCCAAGGCCCTGAAGAAGCTGGGTGAGGCCTTTGCCGCCGGCCTGCGCGACGGTCTGGCCGCGCGCAAGCTGCTGGCCGCCGGCAGCGTGGCCACCGCGTACGCCACCCCGCGCCGCCTGGCCGTGCACATCACGCAGGTGGCCGCCGTGGGCCCGGACGAAGCCCGCCGCGACAAGGTGCTGCCCGTGGCCGTGGCCCTGGGTG
>DASSQC010000410.1:0-4501 GCA_035702705.1 Burkholderiaceae bacterium
CAAGAGCTTCACCTTCATCATGAAGACGCCGCCCGCGACCGTCCTCATCAAGAAGGCGGCCGGCGTGCAGAAGGGCAGCCCGAAGCCCCATACCGACAAGGTCGGCAAGATCACCCGCGCCCAGGCCGAGGAGATCGCAAAAACCAAGATGCCCAACCTCACTGCCGCTGACCTCGATGCAGCAGTCAAGACCATCGCAGGCTCCGCCCGCTCGATGGGTATCACGGTGGAAGGGATCTAAATCATGGCAAAGATTGCAAAGCGCCTGCAGGCCATTCGCGCCAAGGTCGAGCCGCAGAAGCTGTATCCCGTGGATGCAGCCCTGTCGCTCGTTAAGGAGTGCTCCAAGGCCAAGTTCAACGAGTCTGTGGATGTTGCCATCCAGCTCGGTGTGGACGCCAAGAAGTCCGACCAGGTCGTTCGCGGCGCGGTTGTGATGCCGGCCGGTACCGGCAAGACCAAGCGTGTGGCCGTGTTCGCCCAGGGTGCCAAGGCCGAAGAAGCCAAGGCAGCCGGTGCAGACATCGTCGGCATGGAAGACCTGGCTGACCAGATCAAGGCCGGCAACATGAACTTCGACGTCGTGATCGCCTCGCCCGACACCATGCGGATCGTCGGCACGCTCGGTCAGATCCTCGGTCCGCGCGGGCTGATGCCGAACCCGAAGGTCGGCACCGTGACGCCGGATGTGGCCACGGCCGTGAAGAACGCCAAGGCTGGCCAGGTCCAGTACCGCACCGACAAGGCCGGCATTGTGCACGCCACGATCGGTCGGGCCTCGTTCACCGAAGACCAGCTCAAGCAGAACCTGTCGGCTCTGGTCGAGGCCCTGAACAAGGCCAAGCCTGCTTCGTCCAAGGGCGTCTACCTGCGCAAGGTGGCCGTGTCCTCGACGATGGGCATCGGTGTCAAGGTGGACACCGCATCGCTGACCGCCCAGGCGGCAGCCTAAGCAAGACATTGGTGGGCCTCGCAGCCGGCAACAGCTGCGGGGGCTATCAAAGACCGTTGGTGCGGACGGCTGTCCGCTCAATGCAGGGGGTGCTCCCCAAGCCAACGCAGATGGCGAACCCGCTGGAACGGATTTGCGGGTGAGGCGATGAGCCCCACCCAAAGCCTGAACAGAAGGTCGCTGAAACCGGGTGTGGGAAGCGCAAGCCGCCCACGTTTTTAGGAGCAAGACCTTGAGTCTCAATCGTGGTGAAAAGGAAGCCGTCGTTTCCGAAGTCGCAGCGCAAGTTGCGAAGTCGCAAACGCTCGTGCTGGCCGAATACCGGGGCACAACGGTCGCGGACCTGACCAAGCTGCGCAGTGATGCGCGCGCCAAGGGTGTTTACCTGCGCGTTCTCAAGAACACGCTGGCACGCCGTGCTGTGAAGGGCACTTCGTTCGAAGTCGCCTCCGAGCAGATGGCCGGTCCGTTGATCTACGGCTTCTCGGAAGACGCCGTTGCTGCAGCGAAAGTCGTGTCCGACTTCGCCAAGGGCAACGACAAGCTCGTCATCAAGGCGGGTGCATACAGCGGCAAGGCGCTGGACAAGGCAGGCGTGCAAGCGCTGGCCAACATCCCGTCGCGCGAAGTGCTGCTGGCACAGATCTGCGGCCTGCTGCAGTCGCCGATGTCCAGCCTCGCTCGCGGCATCGCTGCCGTGGCGACGAAGAAGTCCGAAGGCGCTGCCGCCTGATTGGCCGCACGCCCCTGTACCGAACTCAATACTGTTTAAGGAAGAATCAAAATGGCATTCGATAAAGACGCATTCCTGTCGGCTCTCGACAGCATGTCCGTGATGGAACTCAATGACCTGGTGAAGGCCATTGAAGAGAAGTTCGGCGTGTCCGCTGCAGCCATGGCTGCCCCGGCCGCTGGTGGTGCTGGCGGCGGTGCCGCTGCTGCTGCCGAAGAGAAGACCGAGTTCGACGTGATCCTGTCCGAAGCCGGCGCCAACAAGGTCGGCGTGATCAAGGCCGTGCGCGAACTGACGGGCCTGGGCCTGAAGGAAGCCAAGGACCTCGTCGATGGCGCTCCGAAGCCCGTCAAGGAAGGTGTTGCCAAGGCTGACGCCGAAGCCGCCAAGAAGAAGCTCGAAGAAGCCGGCGCCAAGGCCGAAATCAAGTAATTCTGAAGGTCGATCGGCTACTGCGCGGGGCATCCTTGCGTCTCCAGTGCTCGCCGTACCACCCGTACGGCGGCGCGCTTCAACGCAAGCCTGCTCTCGCCCGAAACGACTGACCCCCAGAAGCCGCGCTCACTTCGAGCGTGGGACCCGCTTGAGAGATCAGCGGAAAGCACCTTCGGGTGCTTTCCAGTGTTCTCTGAATCGACTGCAGAGAGCCGAGGTTTGGCCGGGCTGGCGTGTGCAATGCACGTCAAGCCGTCTGCCAGTGGCGCGTAGCGGCGCGCCGCCAAAGCTCATCGCCTGCCGGCTCCGGCAGGGGAGTCCAGTCGAATCGCTCTCCTTCGAATTTCTCTCAACGGACGGGAAACCATGGCCCAATCCACGCACTATTCGTTCACCGAAAAGATGCGGATTCGCAAGAGCTTCGGCAAGCGCCAATCCGTGCACGACGTGCCCTTCCTGCTTGAGACGCAGATTGCGTCCTACAAGCACTTCCTCCAGGAAGATGCCCCGGCATCCAAGCGCAAGAGCGAGGGCTTGCAGGCCGCGTTCAACGCAATCTTCCCGATCGTCTCGCACAACCAGTTCGCTCGCCTCGAGTTCGTGAGCTACACGCTCGGCACGCCGGTGTTCGACGTCAAGGAATGCCAGCAGCGCGGTCTGACCTACGCCGCGCCGGTGCGTGCCAAGGTGCGCCTGGTCATCCTCGACCGCGAGGCGGCCAAGCCCACCGTCAAGGAAATGAAGGAGCAAGAGGTGTACATGGGCGAACTGCCGCTCATGACCGACACCGGCTCGTTCATCATCAACGGCACGGAGCGCGTGATCGTCAGCCAGCTGCACCGCTCGCCGGGCGTGTTCTTCGAACATGACCGCGGCAAGACGCACAGCTCGGGCAAGCTGCTGTTCTCCGCCCGCGTGATTCCCTACCGCGGCTCCTGGCTCGACTTCGAGTTCGATGCCAAGGACATCCTGTTCTTCCGCGTCGACCGTCGCCGCAAGATGCCCGCGACGATCCTGCTGAAGGCCATCGGCATGACGCCGGAGACCATCCTGGCGCACTTCTTCAAGTTCGACCACTTCGGCGTGATGCCCTCGGGCGCCATGATGGAGGTGGTGGCCGAGCGCATGAAGGGTGAAGTGGCGCGCTTCGACATCGTCGGCAAGAACGGCGAAGTCATCGTCCCGAAGGACAAGCGCATCAATGCCAAGCACATCCGCGACATCGAAGCCGCTGGCCTGAAGCGCATTTCCGTGCCCGAGGACTTCCTCGTGGGCAAGGTGCTGGCCACTAACCTCGTCAACGCCGAGACCGGCGAGATCGTCGCCAGTGCCAACGACGAAATCACGGACACCGTCCTGGCCAAGATCCGTGAAGCCGGCATCAAGGAATTCAAGACGATCTACACGAACGACCTCGACCAGGGTTCGTACATCAGCCAGACCCTGCGCGTGGACGAAACCGCCGACGAGCTCACCGCCCGCGTGGCCATCTACCGCATGATGCGCCCCGGCGAGCCGCCGACCGAAGACGCCGTGCAGACCCTGTTCGGCCGCCTGTTCTACAGCGAGGACACCTATGACCTGTCGCGCGTGGGCCGCATGAAGGTCAATGCGCGCCTTGGTCGTGACGGCCAGGAAGGCCCGATGGTCCTGACCAACGAGGACATCCTCGACACGATGAAGATCCTCGTGGACCTGCGCAACGGCAAGGGTCAGGTGGATGACATCGACCACCTCGGCAACCGCCGCGTGCGCTGCGTGGGTGAACTGGCCGAGAACCAGTTCCGCGCCGGTCTGGCCCGCGTCGAGCGTGCCGTGAAGGAGCGCCTCGGCCAGGCCGAGAGCGAAAACCTCATGCCGCACGACCTGATCAACTCTAAGCCGATCTCTGCGGCCATCAAGGAGTTCTTCGGCTCGAGCCAGCTCTCGCAGTTCATGGACCAGACCAACCCGCTGTCGGAAGTGACGCACAAGCGCCGCGTCTCCGCACTGGGCCCGGGCGGTCTGACGCGCGAGCGCGCAGGCTTCGAAGTGCGCGACGTGCATGTGACGCACTACGGCCGCGTGTGCCCGATCGAAACGCCGGAAGGTCCGAACATCGGCCTGATCAACTCGCTGGCGCTGTTCGCTCGCACCAACGAGTACGGCTTCCTCGAGACGCCTTACCGCCGCGTGCTCGACGGCAAGGTCACCAGCGAGATCGACTACCTGTCCGCCATCGACGAAGGCAAGTACGTCATCGCCCAGGCCAACGCGGCCCTGGACAACGACGGTCGCCTGACCGAAGAGCTGGTGTCGGCCCGCGAGAAGGGCGAATCCATCCTGACCTCGCCCGACACCATCCAGTACATGGACGTGTCGCCGGCGCAGATCGTCTCGGT
>DASSQC010000411.1:0-4333 GCA_035702705.1 Burkholderiaceae bacterium
AGCGGCTGCAGCCAGATAGGCGAGGTAGTTCGCCACAGGCATCAGATCAAGATTCATCGGGCGTGGGCTCCGGAATGATCCAGGAGGGCTTTCTCTTTTCGAGGAAGCTCTTCACGCCCTCGCGGCCTTCATCACTGGCACGGATGTCGGCGATGCGCTCGGCTGTGTCGGCAATCAGCGCGTCCGTCAGCGGCGCATCGGTCAGGTCGTGCACCAGGCGCTTGGCGGCGCGCACGGCATTCGGCGAGTTGTCCACCAGCAGGCCGAGCAGGGCGTCGAGGGTGTCGTCGAGCTCCTCGTCCGGGCAGATCTCGTGGATGAAGCCGATGCGATAGGCCTCGGCGGCGCTGAACTTCTCGGCCGACAGGAAGTAGCGCTGCGCGGCGCGCGCCCCCATGGCGTTCACGACATAGGGGCCGATGGTGGCCGGAATCAGGCCCAGCTTCACCTCGCTCAGGCAGAACTCTGCGCTCTGCGCTGCAAACGCAAAGTCGCACACGGCGGCCAGACCCATGCCGCCGGCAAAGCAGGGGCCGTGGATGCGCGCGATGGTGGGTTTGGGGCAGTCGTGCATGACCTTGAGCATGGTGGCCAACGCAAGAGCATCTGCGCGGTTCTGCTCGCGCGTGTAGCCGGCCATGGCCTTCATCCAGTTCAGGTCGGCGCCTGCGCAGAACACCTTGCCGCGGCCGCCGAGCACGATGGCGCGCACCGCATCGTTCGCACCCAGCTCGGTGAAGGCGCGCGTGAGCTCGGCGATCACCGTCTCGTTGAAGGCGTTGCGCAGATCGGGCCGGTTGATCCACACCTGGGCCACGGGGCCTTCGGCAAAGACTTCGAGGGTTTGGTAGCTCATTGGAAGATGCGCTTCAAGAAACGGTCGAGTTCGGAGAGGGCGGCCTCGCGCGCCTGCGGGTTGCCGCCGGCATGCACACCGCTGCGGTTCACGCCGTTGGGTACGTCTGCGCGAAAGCGCACCGGGCCTGTGCTGTCGAAGCCGTGGTAGCTGTCGGGATAGATCTTCAGCGTGATGTCGGCCGGTGGGTCTGCGGCGCGCAGTTGCGTCACGAGCTGCTCGCAGCGGGCAGGCGGGGTCCAGTCATCGCTGGCGCCCAGCTGCATCAGCACTGCTGTCTGCAGGGCCATGCCCTTGCGCTGCAGTTCGCCGCAGCCGGGATAGAACACGGCTGCACCGACGATCTCGCGCGCGAAGCTGCTGCGCGAGGCGTCGATGGCCGACAGGGTGGTCCTGGCGCCATGCGACCAGCCGAGCAGCGCCACGCGCCTGGCATCCACCCCAGGCTGCAACCGCACCCAGGCCAGCGCGGCGATCACGTCATCGCGCCGGGTCTCCACCTTGATCGCGCGCTCACTGTTGCGCACGCTGCAGATCGGGCCGCTGCCGCGCGAGCCGAAGCTGTCGGGCAGCAGCACGCTGTAGCCCTGCGCGTTCAGACGCTGCACATAGTCGGGGTAGCGCGCATCGAGCGTCTTGCCGTCGCGGCGGTACAGGCCGCCACACCCGTGCAGGGCAATGATGGCGGGTGCATTGGTGCTGCCGGGCGCGGCAAACCAGTGCGCCTTGAGCGTGAGGCCGCCGGGTCCCGGCAGCGCCACCGGCACGGCCCAGGCGGCAGCGGCGCTGCAGGCTGCGGCTGCCAGGAGTCCAAGGCGGGCGAAGGCGCGCAGCATGCGCATCACATCCGGAAGATGCCGAATCGGGTGTCCGGGATCGGCGCGTTCAGGCTGGCGGAGAGGCCCAGGGCCAGCATGGTGCGCGTGTCGCGCGGGTCGATGATGCCGTCGTCCCAGAGCCGTGCGGTGGCGTAGTAGGGGTGGCCCTCGCGCTCGTACTGCGCGCGGATCGGTGCCTTGAAGGCTTCCTCATCGGCGGCCACCCAGGTGCCGCCCTTGGCCTCGATGCCGTCGCGCTTGACGGTGGCCAGCACGCTGGCGGCCTGCTCGCCACCCATGACCGAGATGCGGGCATTGGGCCACATCCACATGAAGCGCGGGCTGTAGGCGCGGCCGCACATGCCGTAGTTGCCGGCGCCGAAGCTGCCGCCGATGATGACCGTGAACTTGGGCACCGCGGCGCAGGCCACAGCGGTCACCATCTTGGCGCCGTGGCGGGCAATGCCTTCGTTCTCGTACTTGCGGCCCACCATGAAGCCCGTGATGTTCTGCAGGAACACCAGCGGGATCTTGCGCTGGCAGCACAGCTCGATGAAGTGCGCGCCCTTCTGCGCACTCTCGCTGAACAGAATGCCGTTGTTGGCGATGATGCCCACCGGCATGCCGTGGATGTGCGCGAAGCCCGTGACCAGCGTGGTGCCGAAGCGCGCCTTCCATTCATCGAACTCGCTGGCGTCCACGATGCGGGCGATGATCTCGCGCACATCGAAGGGCTTCTTGGTGTCGGTCGGGATGATGCCGAGCAGCTCGTCGGCATCGAACCTGGGCGCAACCGGCTCCTTGAGCAGCAGCGGGGAAGGTTTTTTCCAATTCAGGTCCGCCACGATCTCGCGTGCGATGGAGAGGGCGTGCAGATCGTTCTGCGCCAGGTGGTCCACCACGCCCGACAGCCGCGTGTGCACATCGCCACCGCCCAGATCCTCGGCGCTGACCACCTCGCCGGTGGCCGCCTTCACCAGCGGCGGGCCGCCCAGGAAGATGGTGCCCTGATTCTTGACGATGATGGACTCATCCGACATGGCCGGCACATAGGCGCCGCCGGCGGTGCAGGAGCCCATGACCACCGCGATCTGCGGTACGCCTTCGGCCGAGAGCGTGGCCTGGTTGAAGAAGATCCGGCCGAAGTGGTCGCGGTCCGGAAAGACCTCGTCCTGGCGCGGCAGGTTGGCGCCGCCGGAGTCCACCAGATAGATGCAGGGCAGCCGGTTCTCGCGGGCGATCTCCTGCGCGCGCAGATGCTTCTTCACCGTCATGGGGTAGTAGGTGCCGCCCTTGACCGTCGCGTCGTTGCAGACGATCACGCACTCCACGCCGGAGACGCGGCCGATGCCCGCAATCATCCCGGCGCAGGGGGCTTCATCCTGTCCGCTGGCGTCCTGATACATGCCGAAAGCCGCCATCGGCGCAATTTCCAGAAACGGCGTGCCGGGGTCCAGCAGCATCTGCACGCGGTCGCGCGGCAGCAGCTTGCCGCGCGCGGTGTGCTTGGCGCGGGCATCGTCGCTGCCGCCCTTCTGGATCTGCGCGAGCTTGGCCTTCAGGTCATCGACCAGGCTGCGCATGACGGCGGCGTTGGCGGCAAAGTCTGCCGAGCGGGGATTGATCTTGGAGTCGAAGACGGGCATGCGCGCAGGTCGGATCGAAGAGTCAGGGGCGCCGGCCGGCAGGCGGCGTCCGGATAGGGGCACGAACTTCAGCGGCGGCGTGGTGCGGGGCTGGCGCCGGAAGCGATTTGCCCACCCGCGCTGTCCGCGCCGGACCGCTACTTTACGTAAACGTAAAGTGTAGGGGCGCGCCGGCCGATTGCGCAGCCTGCGGGCGCACAGCAGGCGCTTGGACGCCGCTTTGAGGCGACATCGCGCTCAAAGACAGCAAATTTGGCCGATAGTGATACATATTTATCACTTAAGGAATGACAAATCGCATCAAGAACGGCTTCTGACAAGCGGGAGGCCATGTATCGGCAGTAGTCCATTTTCTTGTCCGAAAATGATTGATCACGCCGATTTGCCGGGGTCGACACCATCCAGATACAGCCAGCGCCCGCCTTCGCGCACGAAGCGGCTGAGCTCATGCAGCCGGTGGCCGCGCCCGCCCAGGCGGTAGCGCGCCACGAATTCCACCGTGGCGTGGTCGGCGTCCTGCTGTGCATGCCGCTTGACCTCCAGCCCCAGCCACTTGGTGTCGGGCTCGATGGACAGCGCGGGGTCGAAGTGATCCGGGTGCCAGGTCTGCGCCAGATAGGCGCGGTCCCCCAACACATAGGCGGTGTAGCGGCTGCGCATGAGCTGCTCGGCCGTGGCGGGCAGCTCGCCGCCCGAGATGAAGCGGCCGCAACAGGCGGCAAGCGTCTTGCCGCTGCCGCAGGGGCAGGCGGTCTCAGCGGGTTTGGGCATCGATGAACAGCTCCAGATCGACTTCCACCGCCGCGTCCTTGGGCAGGCGGTACACCCCCACCGACGTGCGCGCCGGCAGCAGATCGGCACCCAGCACGTCCACCAGCAGCTGGCTGGCGCCATCGCCGACCTCGGAGATCTGCGTGAAGTCCTCGCTGCATTGCACGTACACCCCCATCTTCACGGGGCGCAGCCCATCGAGGCTGCCTGTCATCTGCGCCGCGATGATCAGCGTGCGTGCG
>DASSQC010000412.1:0-7440 GCA_035702705.1 Burkholderiaceae bacterium
TCAATGGGTGCGCAGTGATTCAGCGTGCGGTCGAAAGTGCGCGCAGCACCTTCTCGGTGATGTCGATGCGCGGGCTGTTGAAAACGGCGTCCTGGACGATCAGGTCGTACTTTTCCTGCTCGGCGATCTGGCGCATGGCGCGGTTTGCACGTTCGAGCACTGCGGCGAGCTCTTCGTTCCGGCGCTGATTGAGGTCTTCCTCGTACTCCCGACGGCGCCGCTGGAAGTCACGCTCCTGCTCGGCCAGCTCGCGCTGGCGGCGGTTGCGGTCGGATTCGGACAGGACTGCACTGTCCTTCTCGAGCTTGTCGAACTGGGCCTTCAGGCGGCCGCCAAGCTCTTCAAGGTCGCGCTTGCGCTTGGAAAACTCGGCCTCGAGCTTCTGGCCGGCCGCCTGGGCCGGGGCGGAATCGCGCAGGATGCGATCAAAGTTCACGTAGCCGATGCGCACATCCTGTGCGGCTGCGGAACCTGCACTTGCTGCCACGCACAGCGCTGCAGCGACAAGAAACTTCTTCAACATGTCCTTCAACCAATCCCTAAAAGCCCGACCGGACCACAACGTTTGCCGCGCAAGCGACGTTGACCATTTTAGAAGCCAGTTCCGACCTGGAACTGGAATCGCTCCACACGATCTCCCGGCTTGGACACGAGCGGGCGACCGTAGGACAGCTTGAGCGGGCCAACCGGCGACAACCAGGTCAGACCCACACCTGCCGAGAAGCGCATGTCATTGAGACGCACCTGCTCATTTTCACCCCAGAGGTAACCCGTGTCGACGAAGGCGAACATGCGCGCCGTCTTCTCCTTGCCCTGCCCCGGCACCGGGATCTGCAGTTCGAGGTTGCCGACGAGCCGCTTGGTACCGCCCAGCGCATTGCCGGGACTGCCGTCGGACAGCAGCTGTTTCGGCCCCAGGGTACCGCCCTCAAAGCCGCGCACCGATCCGATACCGCCGGCGTAGAGGTTCTTGAAGAAGGGGAACGGCCGCTTGCCCAGACCGTCTGCGTAGGTCGCCTGGGCATTGAGCGCGAGCGTCAGCGTCTGCGTCACAGGCCAGAACAGCTGCTCCTGGTAGTCCAGCTTGTAGTAGGTCAGGTCACCACCCGATACCTCGGCATTGAAGCGACGCAGTCCGCCACGCGTCGGGGCGATGCCGCTGTTGCGACTGTCGCGCCCCCAGCCCAGGGTACCGATGCCGGCATACGTCTCTTCTCCGTAGCGCAGGATGTAGTCCTGATAGCGGATGTCCTGCACATTGCTGATGCGGTTGCGTTCAACGGCCACTCCGAGGAACACGGTATCGAGGTCGGTGAATGGCACGCCGAAACGCATGCTTGCGCCCTGTGCTTCCACCCGGACAGGTGCAAGGTTCAGGTTGGCTGTATTGCTGGTACGGGTGTAGAAGTCGATCGAACGCGAGATGCCGTCGACCGTGAAATACGGGTCGACGGTACTGATGGCGAGGGCCCGCGACGCGCGCGAGGTGTTGACTTCGGCACCCAGGGTCTTGCCCGAGCCAAATACGTTGGCCTGCGAGATCGAAGCGGTGATGACGAGCTTGTCAGTGCTGTTGTAGCCCACTGCCGCAGCGATCTGACCAGTCGCCTTCTCCTTGACCGTGTAGGTCACATCAATCTGGTCGGCGGTGCCGGGTACGGGCGAGGTGTCGACGTTCACGGAGTCGAAGTATGCGAGACGGTCCACACGGTCGCGTGACAGGCGGATCTTCTCCGAGTCGTACCAGGCGCTCTCGAACTGGCGGACTTCGCGCCGGATCACTTCATCGCGTGTACGCGTATTGCCGACCACGTTCACGCGGCGGACGTAAGCACGGCGCCCAGGGTCAACGGCAAAATCGAAGGCGACGGTGCGCTTGTCGCGATCGATGTTGGGTTGCGGATTGACCGTTGCGAACGCAAAACCGAAGGCCCCAAGACGATCTGTCATGGCCTTGACCGATTCGGTCATGCGATCGCCGTTGAAAGTGTCGCCTGTCTTGAACTTGATCAGCTGGCGCAGCTCGTCGGTTCGGCCCAGGGTCTCGCCGGAGACCTTGACGTCCGAGACGGTGTACTTCTCGCCTTCGAACAGGTTGATCGTGATTGAGATCTCCTGGCGATCCGGCGAGATCGAGACCTGCGAGGACTCGATATTGAACTCGAGGTAGCCGCGGTTCAGATAGAACGAGCGCAAACTCTCGAGATCGGCGGAGAGCTTCTGGCGCGAGTACTGGTCATCCTTCGTGAAGAAGGTGAACCAGCCCGGCGTGCGCAGCACGATCTGGTCGCGGAGCTCGCGATCCGAGAACGCCTTGTTGCCGATGAAGCGGATCTCCTGGATCTTTGCGACCTCACCTTCGTCGACAGTGAACGTGACATTCACGCGGTTTCGCTCGATCGGCGTGATCGTCGTGGCGACTTTCGCTCCGTACTTGCTGCGCGTGAGGTATTGACTCTTGATCTCCTGCTCGGCGCGATCGATCACCGCCTTGTCATAGATCCGCGCCTCGGCGATGCCGACATCGCGCAGGGCCTTCTTGAGCGTGTCGGTATCGAACTCCTTGTTTCCCACGAAGTTCACCGCTGCGATCGCGGGCCGCTCCTCGATGCTGATGATCACCACGTCACCCTGCACGTCCACGCGCACGTCCTTGAAGAAGCCGGTGGCGTACAGGGCGCGGATGGTGTCGGAGGCGAGTTCGTCAGTGAAGCTGTCGCCGACCTTGAAAGGCACGTAGCTGAAGACCGTGCCCGGTTCTGTGCGCTGGATCCCTTCGACGCGAATGTCCTTGATGACGAAGGGCGCGGCGGCAAACGCCGGCGCAATCATTGCTGAAGCCAGCAATGCAATGAGAAGTCGCGACATTGTGGGTTGAAACCTATGCGATGCCAGGCCTGGGGCATCAGGATGCAGGCAGGCGCCTGAGGACATCGTTGGACAGCGCGATGGCCATGACCAGCCCCAGGACGATCAAACCGAATCGCTGCCCGAACAGCAGCGCCCGCTCCGAGGGGGCTCGTCCCGTCATCGCTTCGTAGGCGAAATATAGCAAATGCCCCCCGTCGAGCTGCGGTACGGGAAGCAGGTTGAACACGAAGAGTCCGACGCTGACCACTGCCAGAAAACTCAGGAACGACACGAGACCGAAGCTGGCCGATTGTGACGCGACATCGGCAATCGTGAGCGGCCCGCTGAGGTTGGAAAGTGCGGCTTGACCGGTTGCGATTTGCCAGAGCATGCGCAGCGTAAGCACGGTTGATGACCAGGTCTGCTTCACGGCCTCCGATACGGCGGCGATGGGGTCGAACTTCTCGATCAAGCGATCGGGCCCGCTGAATCCGATGCCGATCACGCCGGTGCGCCCGTCCTCGGACATCTGCGGCGTGACATCGATGGCAAGCCGCCGGCCGGCGCGCTCCACGAGCATGGATAAGGGGGTGTTCGGAGCGGCACGAACCCGAGTCGACACATCGGCGCTCGAAGTCACTGGCTGATCTGCGACCTGAATGATCAGATCACCCTCCTGCAGCCCTGCCGCAGCGGCTGCGCCCTCCTTCCGCACTGAAGCGATGCGTGCGGGTCCTGGAAAGACTGCAAGGCCGAGGCGAGCAAGCACATTGCCATCGATGTCCGACCGCTGCAGGCCTGAGAAGTCCAGCTGCAGCCGAAGGCTTGAGGCCGCGTCCGCTGCCAGCGGTCTGGCCACCACCTCGACACGCTGCCGCGAGGTTGCGCGGTCGAGCAGCTCCAAGCTTGCGGCACGCATGCTCTTCACCTCGACCCCGTCGATGCTGATGAGCCGCAGGGGCTGAGTGAATCCTGATGAGGCGAACAGCGAGCCGGCCGGTGCAGGCCCGACGACTGGCGCGACTGCAGTGCTGCCGAGAATGGCGATCAGCCAATAGAGGATCAGGGCAAGCACCAGATTGGCCACAGGCCCCGCCAAAATGATGATGGCCCGGTTGATGAGGGACTGGTCCGAGAACCTGCCTGAAGTGTGGGGTTCTAGTGACTCGGGCTGGCCCGCCCGGGCATCATCCATAGCGACATACCCGCCGAGCGGAATGGCAGAGACGGCCCATTGCACGCCGGTGCGGGGAGAGACGCGCGAAAACAGTACGGGCCCGAATCCGATCGAGAAGCGTTGGACGCGAACCCCGCATCGTCGCGCCGCCCAGTAGTGCCCCAGCTCGTGCCAAACCACGAGGATGCTGATGGTGATCAGGAAATAGACCAGCTGCTGCACCAGGACCTAGGCTCCCATGGCTTCGAGTGCAATCGCACGCGCACGATTGTCCAGCGCTTCGATGGCCTCAAGGCTGTCGAGTTCCTCGGTCGAGGTACGTTCAATGACCTGCTCGACCACTCGCGCAATACCCGTAAAGGCGAGCCGGCGCTCGAGAAAGGCGGCAACGGCAACTTCGTTCGCTGCATTCAACGCAACGCAATGCGCGTGCCCAGAGCGCAGCGCATCCATCGCCAAACGTAAACACGGGAATCGATCGACATCCGGCCGCTCGAAGGAAAGCGATGACAAAGTCCAAGGATCCATGGACTTGACGCCGGATTCAATTCGGTCTGGCAAGGCCAGTGCGTGGGCGATGGGCGTACGCATGTCCGGCGATCCGAGCTGTGCAAGAAACGAACCGTCTTCGTACTCCACCATCGAATGGATGACCGATTGCGGATGGACGACCACGTCAAGGCGTTCGGGTGCACAGTCGAACAGCCAGCGCGCCTCGATCAGCTCCAAGCCCTTGTTCATCAAGGATGCGGAATCCACCGAGATCTTGCGCCCCATGACCCAGTTCGGGTGCGCGACGGCCTGCTCCGGCGTGATCGTGGCGAATTCATCGGCTGGCCGCGTGCGAAACGGACCGCCGGATGCGGTCAACCAGAGCTTTCGCACGCCGGACAGCGTTCTGCCGGTCGTCGTTCCGTCCGGTGGCAGGCACTGGAAGATCGCGTTGTGTTCGCTGTCGAGCGGCAGGAGCGTGGCACCGTAGCGTCGAGCCGTCTCAACCATGTAGCGACCGCCTGTAACGAGCGCTTCCTTGTTGGCCAGCAGGATGCGCTTGCCTGCGCGTGCAGCAGCCCAGGTCGAGCGCATGCCGGCTGCTCCGACAATCGCGGCGACGACCGTATCAACCTCAGTCAACTGGGCAAGATCCGACAGGGCCGATTCGCCGACCAGAACTCTTGGCGCAGCGGGGCCGAAGCGACTGCGAATGACCTGCTCATGCTCCGCAAGCATGACGCCGACATAGCGAGGACGATGTTGTTCTATCAGCGTACAGAGCTTGTCGACCTGCCGGTGAGCGGAGAGCGCAACGACTTCGAAGCGCCCTGGATGCCGCATCACGACATCGAGGGTGCTGTCGCCAATGGAGCCTGTGGCACCGAGTACGCATAGCCGCTGCACTGAAGTTGAACTCACGTTTTCACCTGCTGGCCATCATCAACATCAACCCCGCGACCGGAAGCACAGGAACCAGCGCGTCGATCCGGTCAAGCACGCCACCATGCCCCGGGAGGAGCTGACTGCTGTCCTTGAACCCTGCCCGGCGCTTGAGCAGCGATTCGAACAAGTCCCCAGTGATCGACAGGGCGGCGAGCAGCACGAGAAGCCCCAGCGTTGCGAGCATGCCCCACGTTGCGCTCAACACCGACGGATAAAGCTTGAGGCCTGGGTAAATCTTCGCGATGGCAACGACATACAGTGCGACCGCAAGCAGCCCGCCCAACGCGCCCTCGATGGTCTTGTTCGGGCTGATGGTCAAGGCAAGCTTTCTGCGGCCGAAGGCTCGTCCTGCAAAGTAGGCTCCGACATCGGCCAGCCAGACGATGGCAAGCAGTGACAGCAAGCCCCATGAACCAAGTTCTGCAAGAAGCGCAAAAACCGCGGTGAGACAAGCGGTCAACATGATCAGCGGCAGCGCAAGTTGCAGGATGCGAACGCGCCTGACCCAGTCTGAGGTGTGCAGGGCCGGCAGCGCAATGATTGCCCACGCCACGCAGGCCAGCCCGAACAGCCACGGTTGCAGTACCGGGCTGATGATCAAAGATGCGGCGAATCCAAGCCCCGAGACGGCGAGCGCGCTGAATGTGCCGATGCCGAGCGATACGCCGAGCAGGCGGTACCACTCCCAGGCCGCCACCGAGATGAAGGCTGCAACGAGCACGTGGAACCAGATCGGATCGGCCGCCGCGAGACTCAGACCAAGCACGGCCAACAGAACCAGGGCGGTTGCGATGCGCTGTCGAAGCATCCAGGCTCGCTTCAATTGGCGACGCCGGACTGGCGCACTTGTTCGCTCGTCCGGCCGAAGCGGCGCTCGCGCTGGGCGTAGGACGCAATGGCTTCGTCCAGGGCCTTCGCGTCGAAGTCGGGCCAGAAGCGGTCAGTGAAGTAGAGCTCCGTGTACGCAAGCTGCCACAGCAGGAAATTGCTGATGCGTCGCTCACCACCGGTACGGATAAACAAATCAGGTTCGGGCAGATCACCGAGCGCCATCTGCGATGCGATCCGCTCTTCGGTGATGTCTTCGGGCGCCAGAGAAGGCTGGGCCCGCAAAAGCCGCTTCATGGCCTCAACGATCTCCCAGCGACCGCCGTAGTTCGCGCAGACGGTGAGCGTCAGGGCCGAGTTGTGAGCAGTGCGCTGCTGACCTTCTTCAATCTTGCTTCGCAGCGTGTGATCAAAGCGACTCAGGTCGCCGGCGATGCGCAGACGCACGCCATTGCGCTCCATGCGCGCAATCTCGTGATCCAGAGCGGCCATGAACGTACGCATGAGGAAGCCGACCTCCTCGGGCGGGCGTCGCCAGTTCTCGCTGCTGAACGCGAAGAGCGTGAGGTATTTCACCCCGCGCTCTACGCATCGCTTGACGACGTTTCGTACAGCCTCGACTCCGCGAGCGTGACCAGCAAATCGCGGCAGGAGCCGACGCTGAGCCCAGCGACCGTTGCCATCCATGATGATGGCTACATGCAGGGGCACGTCACCGCTTCGAGGGATGATCTGCGTTGAGGATTGCATCAACTGGACAGAACCATGGCTGGGAGAACGCAGTGCATCACGACGGTCAAACCGTCATGATTTCCTTTTCCTTCTCGGCGACCATGCGATCCACGTCTGCGATGAACTTGTCCGTCAGTTTCTGGACATCGTCCTGGGCACGACGCTCATCATCCTCGGAGGCGAGCTTGTCCTTGACAAGCTTTTTGAGCTGCTCGTTGGCATCGCGGCGCACGTTGCGCACTGCAACCTTTGCGTCCTCGCCTTCGGAACGCACCACCTTGGTGAGTTCCTTGCGCCGCTCCTCGGTCAGAGCGGGCATCGGCACTCGGATGAGATCACCCTGAGTCGCCGGGTTCAGGCCGAGATCAGACTCGCGGATCGCCTTCTCGACGACCTGGACCATCTTCTTTTCCCAG
>DASSQC010000413.1:0-3272 GCA_035702705.1 Burkholderiaceae bacterium
ATGTCTTCGGTGGCCAGCGCCATGGCGGGCGGCTCGCCCTGCATGACCTGCGCCACGGCGGCGTGCAGCACGGGCAGGCCGATGCCCGAGAGCAGGCGCTCGGCCGACACATGCTCGAACTGGCGGCGTGCAGCGGCGATCACCGCGGCCTCGAAGTCGTTGCCGGCGGCGAGGGTGGCATGTCCGCCCTCGCCCGGAATGGCCACCCACTGGCCGGCATGGCGGATCAGGCCCGCCACACCCAGGCCGGTGCCCGGGCCCACCACGGCCATCGGACCGTCGTTGGTGGGCAGCGGGCCGCGGGCGATCAGCTGGCCGGGCGTGAGCTGCGGCAGGGCCAGCGCAAGCGCCTCGAAGTCATTGACCACACTCAGGCTGTCGAGGCCGAGCGAGGCCTGCAGCGCGCTGCGCGAGAACTGCCAGGGGCTGTTGGTGAAGGCGACGCGGTCGCCGGTGATCGGCGAAGCCACCGCAAAGGCGGCATGGCGCGGTGCGCGCCAGCGCTGCCCCAAGGTCGCCGACAGCTCGCGCAGGTAGGCGGCGGCCGCCTCGCCGGGCTGGGCATGTTCGGCCACCGACAGGCTGCGCACATGGCCCACGGCAGCGCCCGGTGCATCCACCCAGCCGAAGCGCGCATTGGTGCCGCCGATGTCGGCCACCAGCCAGGGAAGGGTTGCCACGCTCATGAGTTGCGCCGCCAATTAACGGCACCCCCCGCAGGCGAACAGGCCAACCCGGGGCGCGGTGGATCCCGCAGGGGGCAGGCAGCGAGGGGGCGCAAGCGATGCGCGGGCCTGTGCCCGCGGCAGCGTCGCGCCGGCCCGGGCGATCGTCGGGTTCAACATGGGTCCTCCCCCCTCGTCGTGCTGGGCGCGCACTCGTGAAGCGCGCGCGTCGGGGAGGCTGCGTGGCGCGTTTTGTGCAACATCATCGTCCTCCCATCTCATGAAATGGTAGCAAAACTACATAGGTGCAACAAGCAATCGGCAGGCTCAGTCGGCGTTCATCTACATGCGTTTGCGAGATGGATACCGGAAGGCTTCGACAGGTTGCGGAGTTGTCCATGTAGTCCTGCTACAGCCGAACACCCTGCATCTGCCGACCTCAACCTCAGGGCCGCACAAACACCACGGCACTGCGGCCGGGGATGGCGAGGGCCGCACCTTCGGCGCTGGCCCGGGCCTCCGTGGCCACGCGCGCATCGGCACCCATCGCCCGGTGCACGGGGTGCAGCTGCCAGGCGCCGCGCAGATCCGCCGGCAACTCCAGGGACTGTGCATCGCGCGAGGCATTGATCACAAACAGCACCTGCTTGAATCCAGCGTCATTCAGCCCCTCGCCGTTCAGATGGCCCGCCAACAGTACGGGGTTCTGCGTGGGACCGGTATTGAGCAGGCGCAAGCGTTCACTCACGGCCTGGGCCGTGGGCAGCCTGAACAGCACTGAGCTGGCGCGGATCTTCAGCAGGTCGGCAAAGGCACGTTGGGTCCACTCGATCTCGGCCGCCGTGGGCTTGATGAGCGGGTTCTCGAGCACGGGCTTGTAGACCGCCCAGCTGTGGCCGTTGTCGCGCTTGGGTGGCAGGCCCGTGCCAAAGTGGTTGTCGGTGAGCGTCCAGTCGATGCGGTTGAACCAGTCGCCGCTGTCGTAGCTGTTCTTGTCCAGGCTCTTGGAGCGCAGGGTCTCCACGCCGGCGTGGAAGTAGGCAATGCCCTGGCTGAAGGCGGTGATGGCGGCGCCGAGGATCTGCACCCGTGCCCGCTCGTCGCGTGGCGTGTCGGCCGGCAGCTTCAGGGCATTGATATCGAAGAGCGTGTGGTTGTCGTGGTTCTCGACGTAATTCACCACCTCGCCGGGCTGGCTGGCGTAGCCCGCGGGCTGGTTGCCGTAGGGAATCTCCTCGAGCTTCAGTTCCACGCCGTCGGCCGTGGTCATGCGGTAGCCGCGCAGGGAGCCCGCCAGACCCACGCGGATCAGATCGGCCGCAGCCATGAGCTCGGTGTCCGGGAAGGGTGCGCGCTGCGCCGCCTCGTTGGGCGCATGCACCAGGCCGTTGATCCAGCCCTGGCGCAGCAGCGCCTCGCCACTGTCGCAGCAGCCGCCGCCGCGGGCGGCATCGCGGGCACGGTCCGAGAAGGTGCCGATGCCGCTGCCGTTCAGGGACAGCTGGCTGGCCTGCACAAAGCGGCGGCCGTTCTCGATCTCGCCGAAGTTCCAGCCCTCGCCGATGAGGTGGATGTTTCGGCCCGTGGCGCGGTTCACGGCGCGCTGCAGCTGCTCCATGGCCGCGCGCGGCTGGTGGCCCATGAGGTCGAAGCGGAAGCTGTCGATCTTGTAGTCGCGCGCCCAGACCACGGCCGAGTCGATCATCAGCTTGGCCATCATCATGTGCTCGGTGGCGGTGTTCTCGCAGCAGGTGCTCTGCTCCACCGCACCCTTGGCATTCAGGCGCTGGTAATAGCCGGGCACGATGCGGTCGAGCACGGACTTGTCGCTCTGGCCGGAGGCCGGCGTGTGGTTGTAGACCACGTCCATGCCCACGCGCAGGCCGATGCGGTGCAGGGCCTGCACCATCTCGCGGAACTCGATGATGCGGCGCGCGCCGTCGGCGGCATCGGTGCTGTAGCTGCCCTCGGGCGCGGTGAAGTTGAAGGGGTCGTAGCCCCAGTTGAAGCAGTCGCGGCCGGCCACCGCCTCGACGGCGGCCTGCTGCAGCTCGCTGCCCGGCCCGGCGGCCGGAATCGCCGGATTCACGCAGCCCTTCTCCGGGATGCTGGCAATGTCGAACACCGGCAGCAGGTGCACATCGGTCAGCCCGGCCTGCGACAGCGCCGCCAGGTGCTTCATGCCCCGGCTCTGCAGCTGGCCGAAGGCCGCAAAGGTGCCGCGCAGCTTTTCGGGCACCGAGGCGTCGGTGATCGAGAAGTCGCGCACATGCAGCTCGTAGATCACCATGTCGGTGGCGTTGCGCACCTTGTTTGGCCGTGGGGTGCTGTCCCAGCCGGCGGGCTTGAGCCGGGCGTCATCCAGATCGGCGATGTAGGCGCGCTGCGAATCCGTCGTGAAGGACAGCGCGTAGGGGTCGGTCACGTGATTGCGCACCAGCCCCACGCCATCCACCATCACGTCCACGGCGTAGCGGAAATAGCGGCCACTGTGATTGGCGGGCAGGCGCGAGGCCCACACGCCGGTGGGCAGGTCCAGGCGCATGGGGTGCACGGAACGCGCGCTGCTGCTGCCCGTGTCATACAGGCACAGGCTCACCGCCTGGG
>DASSQC010000414.1:0-4430 GCA_035702705.1 Burkholderiaceae bacterium
GGCGGCCGGTGCGGCGCGGCAGGAAACCGTGCAGGCGGAGATGGATGTGGCGGGCATGCTGCCGCGCAACGGCCAGCGGCCGATGGTCTACACGCCCGAGGCCGTGCTGGGCGCGGAGCGGCAGTACTACCGCAGTCTGAACACCAGCGTGGTGTCGGGCGAGACCGTGCAGATCACCTTCCGGCTGGAGGCCAGCGGGGCTGTGGCCGCTGCGGCCTTGTATTCGGCCGAGCGGCCATCGGAATTTGCCGGCAGGGTGCTCACGGCCTTTCAGCAGTGCCGCTTCCAGATCAAGGCACATGCCAAGCCGCCGCTGGACGCATTGCCCGATACGCAATACCTGTTGTGGATGTACTTCACGCGGACCTGGCCGGCGCCGATTGCCGCATTCGGCGGGATCGACCTGCCCTGTGCGATTCGCGGGGACAAGGCGCTGTTCGAACAGCTGGCCGCACCCCAGGTACGGATCGGGTTCGCGATCGAGCCGGACGAACGGGGCTTCAGCCGTCGCGCGACGCTGATCGATTCGTCCGGCGTGCCCGCGCTGGACCAGATCATCATCAACTCCCTGCCCACGTGCCCCGTCGTGCGCTCTGTGGACGTTTATCACCGCTGGGTCGATGCGCCGATCGGCCTGTTCGCCCTGCTCAAGCGCCCATGAGCGATCTGAAGCCCCTGCCCGCCATCGCCCCGGGCCGCTACCGTCACTACAAGGGCCGGGACTACGAGGTCCTGGGCGTGGTGCGCCACAGCGAGACGCTCGAGCCGCTGGTGCTGTACCGCCCGCTCTACAACGATTCCGGCCTCTGGGTTCGGCCCTTCGAGATGTTCGTGGGCCACGTTGAGCACGAGGGGCGCACGCAACGCCGCTTTGCGCCGCTGGCAGCCGAGGAGCAGGGCGGATGAGTACGCCGTTGCAGGGGCTGCGGACCTATCTGGCCGCCTATGAGGCGCGGGATCTGGACGCGATTGCCGCCCTGCTGGCCGACGAGGTGGTGCTGCAGGACTGGAACCTGCGCGTGGCGGGGCGTGCGGCCGTGCTGGCCGAGACGCGCCGGAACTTCGAGGCCGCGCGCAGCCTGCGCATCGAGGTGCTGCATGTTCATGCCACGGGCCTGCGCGCTGCGGCGGAGCTGCGCATCGTGGTCGATGACGCCGTCACGCTCGAGGTGGTGGATGTGTTGCAGTTCGATGCGGCCGGGCGCATCTGCGCCATCCGCGCCTACAAGGGCTGAGGTCATGCAAGACGCAGGCATGCGGCTGGTGGTGCCGCAGATGATCCATCTGGCCAGCTACACGGCCGCACTGCGCGCGGGCTGGTCGGCCGACAACCTGCGCGGCGCCGCGGCCGCGGCCGAGGAGCTGGCCGCCATCGAGGCCGATGCCGCCGGATTCATTGCCAGCCTGACCGACCGCGAGGCACGCGGCGCGCCCATCACCCTGGCCGATGGACGGCGCGTGCCGCGCCTGCCCGGCTTTCGCCTCTGGATGTGGGAGGCGGCGCAGGAGGGCAGCGGTTCGCCGGATGCGGGCGAGTTCTGCGGCTCGATCGGCTTTCGCTGGCAGCCGGGCACGGCGGAACTGCCGGCGCATGTGCATGGCCACATCGGCTACGCGGTGGTGCCCTGGAAGCGCCGCCGCGGCCATGCCACGCAGGCCCTGGCGCAGATGCTGCCCCTTGCCCGGGCCGAGGGCCTGCCCTGGGTGGAGCTGACCGCCGATGCGGAGAATCTGCCCTCGCAGCGGGTCATCACTGCCAATGGTGGCGTGCAGGTCGGGGCGTTTGTGGAGCCGGGTGCGCACGGCGGCGCAAAGGTGCTGCGCTTTCGGATTGCGCTGGCTTGATGCCCCTGGGTGGCGCTGCTGCTGCAGCGTGGGCCGTGGCGGGCGGGCCGGACCGCCGGGCGCGCCATGAAAGGCAATCGTGATGCAGCTTCGATTCTGAGTATCGGCGCGCCGGGTCATCGCCCGGCTCCGGCCTGCCAGAGGCCCAGCCCGCGTGCGAGGCTGCACGCGGCTTCAGCGCGCGGGTGCGGCCGCGGCCTGGGCGCTGCTGCCCGGAGGTGATGCGCCGGCAGAGCGGGGGCCCGGCGGCGAGGTGCCGCCAGCCACGGTGGCGCTGGCGCTGGCTGCGGCCGGCCCGCCGAGCGTGAGGGCGGCGGCCGTGCGCGTGGTGCTGGCCGTGCCGCCGCGCGCAGCCAGGGCCGCAGTCTCATCGATCGGCTGCATCACCACCTTGACCACGCGCGGGTAGTCATAGAGCTTGCCCGAGAGGTGGTCGATCACCAGCCCGGTCATGCCGGCGAACACGCTGCCGGAGCTGGTGCTGGTCCGGCTGCTGGCCGTGGCGTGCCCGGTGCTGCCGCAGCGTGCGCGGCAGTCCACCTTGAGGGCGCTGATCGAGCGCTCGACCTTCAGGTCGAACATCGGCCCGTTGCCCTTGATCTCCTGCGTGGAGTTGCGCACCGTGCAGACCGCAGGTGTGCGCCAGCGGCTGCCGTCGGCGTTCACGAGCTCCACATCGACCGGCTGCGTGTCGGTTTTCAGCGCTGTGGCGCAGCCGCTGGTGAGCAGCACACCCAGGCCGGTCAGCACGACGGCAGCTAGGCGACTGGCGGAGAACAAGACCGAAGGCACGGCGGAGGGATCCCGGATTCGCAGTCCCGGCGGACTGCGGGCGTTGCGCAACAAAGTGCCCGTGGCCGTGTTTGAAACGCTCCTCGCGGGCACATCCGAGGGGTGCGGTCTGTGCTGGAGGTCGTGCCGGGCGCAATCAGGAGACATGACTGCGGGGCAGGGCCGGAATGCGGGGGGTGGATCCCACCGGCTAGTGTTTCAAACAAAGCACACGGGCATGTGCATGTTCGGCGGCCTGCCCAGGACCTTCAAGCGTTGCTTTGTAAATCCACCTTTCTGCCGTCGACGAAACGGCAATTCGTGTCCATGGCGGTGCCGTTTCGGCAAAGGCGCTGCATCAATGCCCGGGGCGCGTGGCGTCGTGCCAGCTGCTGGCGGGCGTTGCGGCTCGGGAGCACGGTGCCCAGCCAGCGCTCGGTCATCGCATTTGCAGGCTCCGCCAACCGGCGCTGGGGTACCCATCACGTCTGCATGGCCGACGCCAGCTGCGGGCGTGCGGCGCCATGTACCCGTGGGGCAGACCGCGCTGCGCGCGGGTGCCAGTCCTCTTGGTTGCGCAGTCCTCAGGCTGGCATCGATGCGCGCAAACCCCTACGCCGTAAAGCGATCAGGCAGATACTGTACAAATAAACAGTCATCGCCTAGAGTATCTGCATGCCCACGCTGCTGACCCGCCACGCCGATCTCGATGCCCTGGCCCCGCCGCCGGTGCCCGTGCCCATTCGCCTGCATCGCGGCCGCGGCGCCGTAGCCAATGTGCCCGGCCGCTTCGAGCGCGACCAGCGCGAGGTCGCGGACGACGGCTGGGCGCCGGTCCGCACGTCGGCCTTGGCGGCGGCCTCCCTGGCCCGGGCGGGCGGGGCCGAGCAGGCGCAGGCGCCTGACCTGCCGGCCGCCGTACCTTGCGAACTGGACGATGAACCCGCACCCCTGCCCACGCAGGTCACGGCGGAGCGTGTGCGCTCGATCATCAGCCGCAATGACAGCCCCGACATCTTCTTTGACTACTCGATCAACCCCTACCGCGGTTGCGAGCACGGCTGCGTGTACTGCTACGCCCGGCCCAACCACAGCTATCTCGGTCTGAGCCCGGGGCTGGACTTCGAAACCCGGCTCTATGCCAAGGTGAATGCCGCCGAAGTGCTGCGCAGCGAGCTGCAGGCACGCAGCTATGTGCCCCGGATCATCAACATCGGCAGCGTGACGGACCCCTACCAGCCCTGCGAGAAGCAGTGGGGCATCACCCGTGCCGTGATCGAGGTGCTCAATCAGGCGCATCATCCCTTCACGCTCATCAGCAAGGGCGGCCTGATCCTGCGCGACCTCACCCAGCTCGCCGAGGCCGCGGCCGAGCAGCGCGTGGCGGTCTACATCACCCTGGTCACGCTCGATGGCACCCTGGCCCGCCAATTGGAGCCCCGCGCACCCAGCCCGGCGCGGCGCCTGAAGGTCATCGAGGCCCTGGCGCGCGCGGGTGTGCCGGTGGGCGTGAGCGTGGCGCCGATCATTCCCTTCCTGAACGAGGATTTCGCCCGCGTGCTGGGCGCTGCGCACAACGCCGGCGCGCAAAGCGCCTTCTATACCGTGCTGCGTCTGCCCTGGGAGGTGAAGGACGTGTTTGTGCAGTGGCTGCGTGCCCACTACCCGGACCGCGCCGAGCGCGTGCTGAACCGCCTGCGCGATCTGCGCGGCCTGCCGGGCGAGGCACCGACCCACCCTGGGGTGGCGGCGCCCGGCAGCGGCGGCCGCCTGAACGACCCGAACTTCTTCACGCGCATGAAGGGTGAGGGCCT
>DASSQC010000415.1:0-2100 GCA_035702705.1 Burkholderiaceae bacterium
GCAGCCAGTACATAGCCACGCGAGTCACCCACGTTGCCCAAAAGCACACGTCCTGTCGCCAGTTCGCACAAGGCCAGGACCAGGGTGGCACGCATGTCCGGGTACTGCGGAAACTTCTGCTGGCCGCTTTGCACTACGCGATGCGCGAGGTCGATGAGGCGTGCCACCGTCTCCGGCTGGAATGTCGGCTCATGGGCGTGCTGGTCGAGCACGGCGCGCACCGCCAGCTCCGAGGCAATGTGTCCGCCCCCATGCCCGCCAGCCCCGTCGGACACCACCAGACACAGGATGCCGCCGGCCACACGGTGACCCTGGCAATCCTCCTGGTAGCTTCGCCCCCCCTGACCGCTGAGCGCCTGGATTTCGAACTCGAGCATGTGCGCCTTCTTGCTGTTGTGCTACTTGCGCGGCTCCTGCTTGCGCAGCAGGTCCACCTGTTCTTCATAGGCTTCGGTGAACGCGCGACCGAAGAGCTTGTGGAAGTCGTCACCTGCCTCCTGGGCAATGTCGCGGTACATCTCCACGTACAGATCCCAGAGCTTGGCCTTGCGTGCGGCGGGAATCAGCGAATCAATCATGCTCTTCTGCGTGAGGCGCTTCTCGAGCTCCTCGGGCGTGAATCGGCCCAGCACGCCCTCGAGTGCTGCCCGCATCCCGGCCATGACGCCGACCTGGTGCGAGCGCAGGTCGTTGTATGAATCGCGCATCGCCTCCACCGGCGGCATGAAGGCCCGGTTGGGCTTCTCAGCAAGCAGGAAGGGCATTGCGCTGCCCACGTCTGGCGAGAACTTCAGCGGGTTGTTCGCGCGCTCCATGATGACAGTGGCCTGCGCCTTCACCTCCCGCTTGGACAGAGCCCGAGCAGCAAGCAGCTCGATCGTGCCCTGCGTGGTCTCGCGCAACAGCTGGCCGATGCGGAACATCAGATCCTCGGTCAACCCCTGGGACACATCGACCGGGCAGTCCAGCCCGCGCAACAGCGCAAGTAGCAGTGCCTCCTGTCCAGCGGCCTGCGCACCACTGGCGCCACCCGCCGCCATGACGGGCCGGGCCGGCGCGGCAACCGGTGCAGGCGTCACCGGCGGCTGCACCGGCACCTGCGCTGAAGGATTCAGCTTGAACGATCCGGTGGCCTGCATGTTCGGTGCAGGTGCGCGGGCAGCCGCCAGCACGTCGTCCATGGCCTGTCGCGAAGCGGCATCGACCGCGGGCGGTGCACCGGCTGTCTTGGGCAGCGCAAAGAGCGAGTTGACCTCGGGCGTATGGTTCGACGCTGCAGGCCCCGCACCCTGAGGCGCAGCCTGCCCGCCGAACATGGCCAGCGGATCCACGCTACCGGCCGCACTCGCCGCTCCGGCCGACGCCGGCGGCGCGCTGAGTACCGCCAGAGGATCCAGCTTGCCCGATGGGCCACCGAGCCCGAAAAGCGAGTCGATCGAGCTGGATGCGTCACCGGGGGTGCCGATGTTCAGATCGGCACCGAGACTGCCCGATGAAGTGCCCGGCGTTGGCGCTGCCGGTTTGGCTGCGGGCGGTGCGCCAAAGATGTCGAAGTCATCCGGAATTCCTCCGGCAGGCAGGCTGGCGCCAGCGGGGGCGGCCGCGGGGCTGCCCCCGGGCGAACCGAAGCCTGCGAGCGGATCGGCAAATGCGCCTGCTGCCGGCGCCGGGGCGCTGCCCCCAAGACCGGCAAAGATGTCAAAGCCGCCTGCAGGCGAGGGCACCGCACTGCCCGCGGGTGCGGTAAAGGGGTCCGCCTGGGCGGGCGCTGCACCCGGCCCGAGCGGGCGCGGTGCGATCAGGCTGGCAAAGGGGTCGAAGGAATCGCCCGCTGGCGGAATGGTGGCGGGCGCAGGCACTGATGCCGCAGCCGGCAGCGGCGCAGGAGCCTGAGGCGGTGGCACAAAGGCCGGTGCGGCCGGCGGTGGCATGAACGCTGGCATCGAAGCCGGCGCCGGCGGTATGAAGGCTGCCGGCGCGGGTGCGGGCGGGATGAACGGCGCGGCTGCTGGAACCGGCGCGGACCGGGGTGCAACCGCCTTGGCCTGTCGGGGTGGCGCCATGCGCGTGCGCTCGTCCATGGGCATCTGTGCACCCACC
>DASSQC010000416.1:0-8880 GCA_035702705.1 Burkholderiaceae bacterium
GAAGCTGAAGTCGTCGACATGGGTCTTGATCAGCCCGTTTTCGAAGGTGAAGCGCGCCTCGATGACGTTGTGCACGGGCCGGCCGCTGGTCGAGAAGGTGTAGTCGGCCTCCCAGTGCGCGCGGCCCTGCTGCTCGTCGGCCTGCACCCCTTCGAACTCGATCTTGAAGTCCGGCCCGGCTTGCGAGGTCAGCATGGCCCACATCTGCCCGATGCGCTCGCCGCGCAGATCAAAGGCCGGATCGTGGAAGACCGCATCCGGGGCATAGCAGGCGGCCATCGTGGCCGCGTCGCGCCGCGAGAAGGCGCAGTAGAAGCGCTTGATCAGCGCCTCGTTGCGGTGCAAATGCGTGGTGGTGACCGCGCAGGGGTCGGATCCGGCCGGCCGGGCATCCATGGTGCTGCTGTTCACAGAAGTGCCTGCAGGAAAGCGCAATCCAGCCAGCGGTCGAACTTGTAGCCGCCTTCGCGCATCACGCCAGCCACCTGGAACCCCATGGCCTGGTGCATGCGGATCGAGGCGGTGTTGCTCGCATCCACCACGCCCACCATGCTGTGAAAGCCACGCGCACGGGCATGGGCCATGATGTGGCGCATCAGGGGCCGGGCGAGTCCGCGGCCGCGGCAGTCCTCGCGCAGATAGACGGAGTGCTCGACCGTGAAGCGCCAGCCCTCGCGCGGGCGGAAGGGCCCGTAGGTCGCGTAGCCCCCCACGGAGCCGTCGGCCAGTTCGGCCAGCACGAAGGGGTCGCCGGCGGCCTGCTTGGAGCTCAGAAGGGCCAGCTGCTCATCGAGGGTGCGCTCGGCATACTGGTAGGTGGAGGTGCTGTTGCGCACTTCGGCGTTGTAGATCGCCAGTACGGCGGGCATGTCCTCGGCACGCGCCTCGCGCAGCACCGTTGCATCATTGCTCGTGCCTGCAGCGGCGCCGGGGGTGTTGACGGATTCATTCAACATGCCATCGAGTGTACGGCGCAGGCATTGCGGCATTGCAGCGTGTGCACAATTGTCGTCGCCGCTAAGGTGTCGATGCTGCAGTTCACGTGTTGTTGCATCGGCCGGCTTGCAAGTTCGCTGCAGTCCGTGCCGTGCCGATGCACCCCGCCTGCGCGGGCCCGCGCAGGCCGCTCGCCACAGCGCACGGCCCCGTTTCACCTGTCGTTCATGTCTGCCTTGCTTCCTGCCCCCTCCGCCGCGCCGCACTCTGCGGTGCCGCATCTTCCTGCAACCTCTGCCGATGCAGCACTGGATCAGCTGCGTCCCGTGCGCTTTCGCGGCTCACGCATTGCCCGCACCATCCTGCGTCTGTTCGGCTGGCGCACGTGCTTCGACGGCGTCCCCGGCCCACACGGGGTGATCATCGTCTACCCGCATACCAGTAACTGGGACTTCCTGGTCGGCATCCTGGCCAAGTGGGCGCTCGGCATTCCGGTGCGCTGGTGGGGCAAGGACAGTCTCTTCGTGCATCCGCTCACGCGCTACACGCTCGGTCCGCTGATGCGCTGGTGGGGCGGCGTGCCAGTGAACCGGGCCGCCTCGCAAGGCTTGATCGCGAGCACGGTGCAGCAGATGAAGTCGAGCCCGTTCTTCTGGCTGGCGCTGGCGCCCGAGGGCACGCGCAGCCTCAAGCCGTACTGGAAGAGCGGCTTCTACCATCTGGCCGTGGCGGCCAAGGTACCGCTGGGTCTGGCGGCGCTGGACTTTGCGCGCAAGGAGGTGCGGGTGACGCAGTTCATCGGCCTGACCGGTGATCCCGAGCAGGACCTGCCGCGCATCCGTGCCTATTACGCATCGGCCACCGGCTGTCGCCCGGCGCAGGCCGGCCCGATCCACTTCCGTCCCGCCGAGGGGCCGCACGACCGGTCGACCGGCGTCAGCGCCGACGCCGCAACGCCGGTCGATGCACCTGCGGGCGCTGCCAAGACCTGAAAATCAAAACGGCGTACCGGCCCTGCCGATACGCCGTTCAGGCCCCGCCCTTCCCGATCAGGCCGCCAGGCGGGCCTCGATCTGCGCCTTGACCTGCGGCAGCTCGGCCGGCAAGCGGTGGGCGAGCTGGGCGAAGAGCTCCTCATGCAGCTTGAGCTCCGCCTGCCAGGCAGCGCGGTCGATCGAAGTCACCTTCTCGAAGTCCTGGGCGCTGAAGGGCAAGCCGGTCCAGTTCAGGTCTTCGTAGCGCGGCGAGATGCCGAAAACGTGCTCGGCGCCCGATGTGCTGCCCTCGATGCGGTCGATCATCCACTTCAGCACGCGCATGTTCTCGCCATAGCCCGGCCAGACGAACTTGCCATCCTCGCCCTTGCGGAACCAGTTGGTGGTGAAGATCTTCGGCAGCTTGGCGCCCGATGCGGCGAGCCGTTCGCCGAGGTTCAGCCAGTGCTGGAAGTAGTCGGCCATGTTGTAGCCGGCAAAGGGCAGCATGGCGAAAGGGTCGCGCCGCACCACGCCGGTGGCGCCCGCCTGCGCCGCGGTGGTCTCGCTGCCCATGGTGGCCGCCATGTAGACGCCTTCCACCCAATTGCGGGCTTCCGTGACCAGGGGCACGACCGTGGAGCGACGCCCGCCGAAGATGAAGGCATCGATCGGCACGCCGGCGGGATCATCCCACTGCGCATCCAGCGCCGGATTGTTGGTGGCAGCCACCGTGAAGCGCGCGTTCGGGTGCGCTGCCTTGCGGCCCGCTTTGCCGTCCTCGGGTGTCCAGTCCTTGCCCTGCCAGTCAATCAGATGCGCAGGCGCACCGCCCGTTTCCTTCTCCATGCCTTCCCACCAGACATCGCCGTCATCGGTGAGGGCGACGTTGGTGAAGATCACGTCGCGCTTCAGGCTGGCCATGCAGTTCGGGTTGGTCAGCGTGTTGGTGCCGGGGGCGACGCCGAAATAGCCCGCTTCCGGGTTGATCGCGTACAGGCGGCCATCTGCGCCCGGCTTGATCCAGGCGATGTCGTCGCCAATGGTCGTGACCTTCCAGCCCTCGAAGCCGGCCGGAGGAATCAGCATGGCGAAGTTGGTCTTGCCGCAGGCCGAGGGGAAGGCCGCGGCCACGTGGTACTTCTTGCCCGCCGGCGAGGTCACGCCGAGGATCAGCATGTGCTCGGCCAGCCAGCCCGGGTTGCCGGCGGCGTCCTGCGCGGCCTGGCGGCCCATGGTCGAGGCGATGCGCAGCGCAAAGCATTTCTTGCCCAGCAGCGCGTTGCCGCCATAGCCCGAGCCGAACGACCAGATTTCGCGCGTCTCGGGAAAGTGCACGATCCATTTCTCTTTGTCATTACACGGCCAGGCGACGTCTGCTTGGCCGGGCTCGAGCGGCGCACCCACTGAATGCACGCAGGGCACGAACGCGCCGTCGCCGCCCAGGACGTCATACACGGCGCGACCCATGCGCGTCATGATGCGCATGTTCACGGCGACATAGGGGCTGTCCGAAAGCTCCACGCCAATGTGCGCGATTGGCGAGCCCAGCGGGCCCATCGAGAACGGCACGACGTACATCGTGCGGCCACGCATGCAGCCGGCGAACAGGCCGTCCAGGGTGGCACGCATCTCGGCCGGCGCCATCCAGTTGTTGGTGGGGCCGGCGTCTTCCTTGACCTCGGTGCAGATGAAGGTGCGGTCTTCGACGCGCGCCACGTCACTGGGATCGCTCCAGGCGAGGTAGCTGTTGGGGCGCTTGGCATCGTTGAGCTTGCGCATGGTGCCGGCGGCGACCAGCTCGCCGCACAGCTGGTCGTATTCGGCCTGGCTACCGTCGCACCAGTGGACGCGGTCGGGTTGGGTATGCGCTGCGATCGACTGGACCCACTCGATCAGCTTCGCGTGGCGAACCCAGTCGGGTGCGCTTACAGCGGGTTTCAAAACGGCGTTCATGCAGACCTCTTGGATGACAAAAAACGATTGGTAAGCTCGCCAGTCCGTCGAATGCAGCTGCCTGCGGGCAGCGTGGCTGGCGGGCTTGCCAATCGTTTTTGGAGGGTGCAGCGCCCGGTCGGGAGCGCTTGCCGGATGCGGGGTCTGCCCGATATCCGGCCCGGAGAGACCGTCGCTGCGCTGCGCCGGCCTCAAGGGGTGAAAACTGTAGCACGCAGCCTTTACATCGGCGCTTGTAACTACATTGACGAAAGTAGTGGTAATCGAGCGGACGACCCGCGGTCGTGCAGACTCCGCAGGCACGCATCGGACTCCATCATGAAGATCGCCATCCTCGACGACTACCAGGACGCCGTTCGCAAGCTCGACTGCTTTGCCCTGCTCGCCGGCCATGAGGTCAAGGTGTTCAATAACACGGTCAAGGGCATCGGGCAGCTGTCGGTACGCCTGCGCGATACAGAGGTTCTGATCCTCATCCGCGAGCGCACCGCGATCACTCAGGCGCTGATCGAGAAGCTGCCCAACCTGCGCCTGATCGTGCAGACCGGCAAGCTCGGGGCCCATGTCGACCTGGACGCGTGCACACGGCGCGGCATTGCGGTGGCCGAGGGAACGAGCGACCCCGTGGCTGCGGCCGAATTCACCTGGGCCTTGCTGATGGCCGCCATGCGCCGCATTCCGCAGTACGCCACGGCGCTCAAGCATGGTGCATGGCAGCAGAGCGGACTGAAATCCAACAGCATGCCTGCCAACTTCGGGCTGGGGCGCAGACTGGCCGGCAGTACCCTGGGGATCTGGGGTTTCGGTCGAATCGGCCAGCGCGTCGCCCAGTTCGGCCGGGCATTCGGCATGCAGGTGATCGTCTGGGGCCGAGAAGGCTCGATGGCGCGAGCACGCGAGGCGGGCTTCGAACTTGCACCCAGCCGCGAGGCGCTTTTCGAGCGCAGCGACGTGCTCTGTCTGCATCTGCGCCTGAACGCCGAAACACGTGGCATCGTCACCGCGGCCGACCTTCATCTGATGAAGCCGGATGCGTTGTTTGTCAACACGGCACGCGCAGAGCTGGTCGCACCTGATGTTTTGGTGGGCGCCTTGAACCGGGGCCGTCCGGGATTTGCGGCGGTCGACGTGTTTGAGTCCGAGCCGATCCTGCAGGGGCATCCCCTGCTGCGGATCGAGAATGCGTTGTGCACGCCGCACCTGGGCTATGTGGAACTTTCGCACTACGAACACTACTTCAGCGAGGCCTTTGTGCATGTCGCGGCCTTTGCTGCAGGCACACCGACGGGGCTCGCAAACCCGGAGGTGTTGACGGTTCGTCGACGCTGACCGGGCGCCGCATGGCGGCACAGGTGCACCGCCTGTCCATCACCCTGTTGCGCCGAGGCAAAACTCGGTTTCGGGTCTGGATGAACACCTCAAGGTTCGTTACGCTTCGGTCGTGGCAACAAGATGTAACGCCTCGGAGGCATGCGCTTCTGTCAGGCACCGTTGCCGAGCGTTGGGGATGGACATGCTCACGAATCTGAATACCGGCCCAATGACGGGCTCTGCCAGCAGCGGCGTTGATCTGAGCGCGCTGGGCAATGCGCTGGGCGCTGCGTTTGGCGCAGCAGGGCGGGCTCCGGAGGCGTCACCTACGGCCGCGTTGCCACAGGCCTTCGAATCGCTGGCCGCACTGCTTGAACTGGTGGACTGCGCCATCCTGATCGTGACGCTCGACGGTCATGCACTGTTCTCCAACTCGCGCGCACACAAGGAGCTGCTTGTGCCCGGCGTGATCGATCTGCAGGGCGGAACACTGCGGTTGTCGCAGCAGTCGGTGAATGACCGGCTCGACTATGCGCTCAAAGCCGCACGCCTGGGCAAGCGCAGCCTGATCGTTCTGCCCACCGAGGGCGAACCCACCACGGTGGCGGTGCTGCCTTTGGCAGCTCGCTCCAGCAGTGGCGACCCCTATGCGGTGGCGCTGGTTTCGGGCCGCACGGACATTGCCAGCCGTCCGGAGATCGTCATGTTCGCGCGCCACTTTGGTTTGACGCCGACGGAGGCCCGCGTGCTGGACGCACTGTGTGCCGGTTTCCGGCCCAAGGACATCGCCGAACGCGAGCAGGTCGCCGAATCCACCGTGCGCACGCACGTCAAGGCGCTTTGCACCAAGACTGGCACGGCGGGCATTCAGGATGTGCTGCGCATGATTGCGCGGCTTCCGCCCGTGGCAACGCGCGACGTTGCACTCGCCGGGACCGCATCGAGCCCGCCACCCCGCAGCCGCAAGCGCGGCTGAACACCCAGCTGCTTCGGCCGGGGCGCAAGCCCGCGGCCTGAAATGCAAAAAGCCCGCTTGCGCGGGCTTTTTGCTGTGGACCGGGCCCTGGCGGGGCCTGCAGGCTCATTGGCTGTCCTGAACGGGATTCACTCCTCGTCGTCGCCGCTGCGGTCGCGATAGTCCTTGCGTGGACGTTCATTGAAGCGGCGCGGCTTGCGGTCTGCCGGTGCTCCGCCGGGAGGCGCACCAAAGCCGCCACCGCCACCACCTTCGCCACGCAGAGGAGCGCCCCAAGGCGTACGCGGGGGGCGGTCGCCGAAGCCGCCACCACCTTCGCTGCCACCGCCACCGCCACCAAAGCCGCCTTCGCGGCGCGGCGGGCGATCACCGAACGGGCGCGGGGGACGATCGCCGAACTGACGGGGCGGACGGTCGCCGAAGCCACCACCACCGCCACCACCTTCGCGCGGCGGACGGTCGCCCCAAGGACGGGGCGGGCGATCGCCAAAGCCAGCACCACCGCCGCCTTCGCGGGGGGGGCGGTCGCCCCATGGGCGCGGCGGACGGTCGCCGAACTGACGCGGCGGACGATCGCCAAACGGACGACCACCACCGCCACCACCTTCCGGAACCGGATCCAGCGACCGGATATTGGCGGCCTGAGGGCCCTTCGGGCCATCCTTCAGGTCGTACTCGATGCGCTGGCCTTCGCGCAGGGTGCGGAAACCGCCCCCTTGAATGTCGGAGAAGTGGGCAAAGATGTCGTTGCCGCCCTCATCGGGGGTGACGAAGCCGAAGCCCTTGGACTCGTTGAACCACTTGACTACACCGGTCGGCATTGCGTTTGCCTTTCTCTATCTCTGTCTGACTGGCGGGAATGAATAGCTGCCGCGGGAAGATCGGGTCGGGATTTGCGGCGGCGGGTCTTGCACACGCTTGGGAGTCTGGGCGTTCGCGGGATGATCTCTGGCCTGACCGGGCGTCTTGCGCAATGCACGCTCAATCCTGATGGCTCCATACGACCGGGTAGACCGCTTGGTGCCGCCGAGCTTGAACGTACTTCGAATCCATGTTAGCGGCCGTGTTGCACTGCTGCAAACAGTTTGGCTTGTAGTGCATTTGAGTGCGGGACTTCCCTGATCCGCAGGCCCGGCCCGTGCCATGATCCACGGCTGCCCCGCTGACCGAGCGGGGTGACTGCCAAACATGCCAAGGAAGCCCATGAAGCGACTTGCCCTCCTAGCCCTGAATTGCGCACTGATTGCCCCGCTGTCGGCCCAGGCCCCCGCGGCGAACGACATGGTCCGCCCGCCCGTTGCGGCGCAAAAGCCCAAGGACGTCACCGTGCATGGTGACAAACGTATCGACGAATACTTCTGGTTGCGCGAAAGAAACAACCCGGAGGTCATCGAGCATCTCAAGGCGGAGAACGCCTGGGCCGACCGCTACTTCGCGCCCTACGCAGCCTTCGAGGAATCGCTTTACAAGGAGATTCTCGGGCGCGTGCAGCAGCGCGACGCCGCGGTTCCGCGTCTCGAGCGCGGCTACTGGTACGTGACCCGCACCGAGGAAGGCAAGCAGTATCCGATCCTGACGCGCCGCAAGGGCAGCGTGGACGCGCCGGAGGAAGTGTTGCTGGACATGAACAAGCTGGCCGAGGGCAAGAAGTTCCTCGCGCTCGGCGCCTTCGATGTGTCCGACAACAACCGCCTGCTCGCCTACACCACCGACGAAACCGGCGGCCGTGACTACACCCTGCACATCAAGGATCTGCAGACCGGCAAGTACCTGGACAAGTCCATCAAGGACATCTCGGAGATCGCCTGGGCCGCCGACAGCCGCACCCTGTTCTACACCACGGTCGATGCTGCCAAACGCACTCATCGCCTCTGGAAGCATGTCCTGGGCAGCAAGGCCAAGGACCAACTGCTGGCGGAGGAAAAGGACGAGATGTTCGACCTCGATCTGGGCCGCACCCGCTCGGGCGACTGGATCGTGCTCACCTCGCGCAGCAAGGACACCAGTGACATCCGCGTGATCGACGCCCGCAAGCCTGCCAGCAGCCTGCGCCGCATCGTGGCGCGCAAGACGGGCCGCGAGGTGTATCTCTCCCACCATGCGGGCGCCAAGGGCGGCGACTTCTACCTGCTGGTCAACGACACCGGCCCGAACAATCGCCTGGTACGCGTCCCGGTAGCCAGCAAGAACACTGAAACGGCCGCATGGAAAGAGCTGATCGCCCACCGCAAGGACGTGATGCTCGAGTCGGCCGACCTGTTCCGCGGCTTCATGGTCCTGCGCGAGCGCGACCGGGGTGCGCAGAAGCTGCGTGTATTCGATCTGTCCCAGGGCTTCGATGCCAGCCGCTCGCACTACATCGCCATGGACGCAGCGGTCTACAGCGCCCGCGGCATGGACAACAGCGAGTACGACACCAGCACCTACCGCTTCACCTACACCTCGCTGGCCACGCCCAATTCCGTGTTCGACTACGACATGGCCAGCAGGAAGCGCGAGCTGCGCAAGGTGCAGCCGGTGCTGGGCGGCTACGACCCCAAGCGCTATACCGAGCGGCAGGTCATGGCCCGCGCCAAGGATGGCACCGAAGTACCGATCTCCCTGATCTGGCGCACCGACCTGCGCAAGAACGGCCCGCAGCCCATGCTGCTCTACGGCTATGGCAGCTACGGCTTCCCCACGGACCCGGGCTTCTCGCTGTCGCGCGTGTCACTGCTTGATCGCGGC
>DASSQC010000417.1:0-4867 GCA_035702705.1 Burkholderiaceae bacterium
TTGTCCGTGTGTTACGACCTGCGCTTTCCCGAGCTGTACCGTGCCATGGGCCGGATCGAACCGCTGGACCTGATCGTGGTGCCTGCGGCCTTCACCTACACCACCGGTCAGGCGCACTGGGAGCTGCTGCTGCGCACGCGCGCCGTGGAGAACCAGTGCTACGTGCTGGCCGCCGCCCAGGGCGGGATGCACGAAAATGGGCGCCGCACCTGGGGGCACAGCATGCTGATCGATCCCTGGGGCGAGGTGCTGAGCGTGCTCCCCGAGGGGCCCGGCCTTGCTGTCGGCGTGATCGACCCGGCCCGGCTTGCGCAGGTGCGTACAGATCTGCCCGCGTTGAATCACCGCGTCCTGTGATTCCTCTGTCTTCGTAGTGACTTGACCCATGAAACTCGCTGATGCATTCGTCCAACCCCTGGCTACTGCCTCGGAACTGCTGCTACGCCCCAGCGGCCTGGAACTGGGGCGCGTGCTTGCGCTGACCGGCGAGCTCATGCAGGGCAAGGTGGACTTCGGCGACGCCTATTTCGAGTTTTCGCGCTCCGAGAGCTGGAGCCTCGAGGAAGGCAAGGTGAAGGCTGGCAGCTTCTCGATCGATCAGGGCGTCGGCGTGCGTGCCGTGGCAGGCGAGAAGACGGCCTTTGCCTACTCGGACGAGATCACGGAACAGGCCATCCGCGAGGCGGTGCGCACGGTGCGCGCCATTGGCGGGGCCGGGCAGTCGCGCAAGGTGAAGCTGCCTCATCAGCCGCCCAAGGCAGTGGATCTCTACACCGCGGCAGACCCGCTGCTGGCCCTGGACTCGAATGCCAAGGTGGCCTTGCTGGAGCGGCTGGAGCGCATCGCGCGTGCCAAGGATCCGCGCGTCAAGCGCGTCAATTGCTCGCTGTCCGGCGACTACACGGTGATGATGGTGGTCCGGACCGACGGCGTGGTCGCGGCCGATGTTCGTCCGCTGGTTCGCCTGGGCGTACAGGTGATCGTCGAGCAAGACGGCCGGCGCGAAGACGGCTATGCCGGTGGTGGCGGCCGCCGGCGCATGGACATGTTCGACGAGGCCTTTCTCGATGAACTCGCCACTCAGGCGGTCAGCTCGGCACTTACGAATCTGGATGCGCGGCCGGCGCCTGCAGGTCAGATGACTGTCGTGCTCGGTCCGGGCTGGCCTGGCGTGCTGCTGCACGAGGCAGTGGGCCACGGGCTGGAGGGCGATTTCATTCGCAAGGGCTCGTCCACCTTCGCGAACATGCTGGGCGAACGTGTTGCCGCCAAGGGGGTCACCGTGATTGACGACGGCACCCTGCCCAATCGCCGCGGCTCGCTCAACGTGGACGATGAGGGCAATGCCACCGAGCGGACGGTGCTGATCGAGGACGGCATCCTCAAGGGCTTCATGCAGGACACACAGAACGCGCGGCTGATGAAGGATCGCATCACCGGCAATGCGCGGCGCGAGAGCTTTGCCAATCTGCCAATGCCGCGCATGACCAACACCTACATGCTTGCCGGCAGTCACACCCACGACGAGATCATCGAGAGCGTGGCCGACGGCATCTACTGCAAGAACTTCGGCGGCGGTCAGGTCGACATCACCAACGGCAAGTTCGTCTTCAGCTGCACCGAGGCGTGGAAGATCGAGAACGGCAAGCTCGCCTATCCGGTCAAGGGCGCCACGCTGATCGGCAGCGGTCCGGAAAGCCTCAAGCACATCACCATGATTGGCAACGACCTGGAGATCGACAACGGCGTGGGCGTGTGCGGCAAGGAAGGCCAGAGCGTGCCTGTCGGTGTGGGTCAGCCGACGCTGCGCATGGAGAACATGACCGTCGGCGGCACCGCCTGATGGGGCGGGCGGGCCTGCCCGCCTGCCATGCCGCGCCGGGCGTGCGCTTGCGCAGCGCAGCAATCGCCTGATACATTTCAAGCATGCTTTTTCGCGCCTACTTCTTTTTCTGGTTTTATCTCTGCCGCCCGGCGGTGAGAGGCTGACGCGCGAACAAGCGACGAAGAATCTCAGAAACCGCCGGGCACAACCCGGCGGTTTTTTTTGGGTCAGACCATGGCCTGCCTCTGATTCGATGCTGTCTGCATGATCTTCCATTGACCAAGACCGACCGAACCGAGCCCGATCCATGAGTACTCGCACCGATGACATCCGTGTCACAGCGATCCGAGAGCTGACCCCGCCTGCGCACCTGCTGCGCGAGTTTCCCTTGGCTGACACAGCAGCCGACACCGTGGCCGCCGCACGTCGCGCGATCCACCGGATCCTGCACGGACAGGACGACCGGATGCTCGTGATCATCGGGCCTTGCTCGATCCACGATCCCGAAGCCGCACGCGAGTACGCGCAGCGCCTGATGCATGAGCGCAAGCGCCTGGCCCTCGATCTGGAGATCGTGATGCGGGTGTACTTCGAGAAGCCGCGCACCACCGTGGGCTGGAAGGGGCTGATCAACGACCCGCATCTCGATGGCAGCTTTGATGTGAACCGCGGGCTGCGCCTGGCCCGCGAGCTGCTGGTCGATGTCAATGCACTGGGCATGCCCGCGGGAACCGAGTTCCTCGATCCGATCAGCCCGCAGTACTACAGCGACCTGATCGCCTGGGGCGCGATCGGTGCGCGCACCACCGAGAGCCAGGTGCATCGCGAACTCGCCAGCGGCATGAGCTGCCCCCTGGGCTTCAAGAACGGCACAGACGGCAATCTCAAGATCGCCGCCGATGCCATCAAGGCCGCCCAGCATCCGCACTGCTTTCTGGGCGTCACCAAGGGCGGCATCTCGGCCATCGTGCAGACAGCAGGCAACGAGGACTGCCACGTGATCCTGCGCGGCGGCAAGACACCCAACTACGACGCAGCCAGCGTTGACAGTGCCTCGCAGGCGCTGGCTCAGGCCGGTCTGGCACAGAAGCTCATGATCGACTGCAGCCACGGCAATTCGAGCAAGCAGCACGAGAATCAGCTCAAGGTTGCCGCAGCGATTGCCGAGCAGCTGACGGCTGGCGACATGCGCATCATGGGTGCCATGGTCGAAAGTCATCTGGTGGCCGGTCGCCAGGACCTGCACGCAGGCCAGTGCCTGAAGGATCTCACCTATGGCCAGTCGATCACCGACGCCTGCCTGGGCTGGGACGCATCCGTGCAGGCGCTCGAGGCTCTGGCACGTGGTGTGCGCGAGCGGCGGCTGGCGCTTGCATCGGCTAAGTAGAGAACGCCTGAGGGAGCAGAACCATGCCGTTCCAGACTGATGACGTCCGCATCGCGGGCATCCATGAACTGAGTCCACCGTCCCATCTCATCAGGGAGTTTCCCTGTGCCGATCGCGCCGCCGAGGTCGTGGCGACCTCACGCAATGCGATCCACCGCATCCTCCATGGCCAGGACGATCGACTGGTCGTCGTCATCGGCCCGTGTTCGATTCACGACCCGCGGGCTGCCATCGAGTATGCGAACCGCCTGGTCGAGGAACGCCGCAAGCACGCAGCCGACCTCGAGATCGTGATGCGTGTGTACTTCGAGAAGCCGCGCACCACCGTAGGCTGGAAGGGGCTGATCAACGACCCCGACCTCGATGGCAGCTTCCAGATCAACAAGGGCTTGCGTGCAGCGCGCGAGCTGCTCGTGAAGATCACAGAGCTCGGCCTGCCGGCCGCCACCGAGTACCTGGACATGATCAGCCCGCAGTACATCGCGGATCTGATTGCCTGGGGCGCGATCGGCGCGCGCACCACCGAAAGCCAGGTGCATCGCGAGCTGGCCAGCGGCCTGTCGTGTCCGGTGGGCTTCAAGAACGGGACGGACGGCAATGTCAGGATCGCCGTGGATGCAATCAAGGCTGCGCAGCACCCGCATCATTTCCTGTCGGTGACCAAAGGGGGCCACAGTGCGATCGTAGCTACGCGCGGCAATGAGGACTGCCACGTGATCCTGCGAGGCGGCAAGGCGCCCAACTACGACGCGGCACATGTTCAGGCCGCCTGCGAGGACATCGGCAAGGCAGGTCTGGCACAGCGTCTGATGGTCGACTGCAGTCACGCCAACTCCAGCAAGAAGCACGAGAACCAGCTGCTCGTTGCAGCCGATGTGGCTCAGCAGCTTGCACGAGGAGAGAGTCGAATCATCGGTGTGATGGTGGAGAGCCATCTTCAGCCGGGCCGGCAGGACCTTGTGCCGGGCCAGCCGCTGAACTACGGGCAGTCCATCACGGATGCCTGCCTGGGCTGGGAGGATTCGGTGAACCTGCTGGCCACGCTTGCTGCAGGCGTGCGCGAGCGACGCCGTACCCTGGCGTCAGTCAAGTAGCCTGGGTACTGCAGACCGGGTGCGTCGCGCGGCTGCGACGCGCATGAGCCGGTGCCTGGGCTACAGTGCCGGCCAATCCAATTGCACGGGAGGCGCGCACCGCTGCGGTGCGCAGGTACGGCATGTCTCTTCGCTTGAAGTTCAACCTCATCCTGCTGGTGGCCTTCCTGGCGAGCCTGGGAGGAGCAGGCTGGTATTACAGCGGGCACCTCGAGCGCCAGGCGCTTGACGAGGTACGACACAACTCCGACCTGATGATGGAGACGGCCCTGGCCATTCGGGGTTACACCACGGACCAGGTCAAGCCTCATCTCGATCCGCTGCTGGCAGAGAAATTCCTGCCACAGACCGTGCCGGCCTTCGCCGCCACGGAGACGCTGCGCCGCCTGTCCGAGAAGTATCAGGGCTACGTCTACAAGGAAGCAGTGCTCAACCCCACGAACCCGCGCGATCGCGCGACCGACTGGGAGGCGAAGCTGATTGACGAGTTTCGAGCCGACGCCACGCGCCAGGAAATCAAGGGTGTGCATGGCGAGGGCATCAACCGGGCCGTCTTCGTTG
>DASSQC010000418.1:0-3446 GCA_035702705.1 Burkholderiaceae bacterium
CTGAAGCATGCGCCCTCGCCCGGGACACTCTGCACCTGCAGGTCGCTGCCCATGGCCTGCAGCAACCGCCGTGTGATCGTCAGGCCCAGGCCTGTGCCGCCGAAGCGCTTGCCGATCGAGTCGTCGGCCTGCACGAAGGGCTCGAAGATGCGCGCCATCTGCTCATCGGTCATGCCGATGCCGGTGTCGCGCACGCTGCAGTGCACACGCCCTGCCTCGGCGCGCAGCGCCAGGCAGATCTCGCCGCGCTCGGTGAACTTGAGGGCGTTGCCCAGCAGATTGATGAACACCTGGCGCAGGCGCTGGGCGTCTGCGAGGATCAGACTGGGCAGGGCGCGGTCGATCTCGGCGCGCACATCGATGCCCTTGCCCTGCGCAATCAGCGCAAGACTCTGCACCACCTCCTGTGTCAGCCCGGCCAGATCGACCGCCTGCTCGTCCAGCGTCAGCCCCCCCGCTTCAATCTTGGAGTAGTCCAGCACGTCATCGATCACACCCAGCAGATGCTCACCCGATCGGCGTGCAATGTCGATCAGCCTGCGCTGCTCGTCGCTGAGATCCATGCCGGACAGCAGCGCCAGCGAGCCGAGCACCCCATGCATGGGGGTGCGCAGTTCGTGACTCATGTTGGCCAGGAATGCGTCCTTGGCCCGGTTGGCCTGGTCGGCACGCTGCCGCGCGGTCTCGAGTTCGGCCTCGCGCCGCCGTGCTGCCGTCACATCGCGCGAGACGACCAGCATCTGCTCGCGACCCAGCGCATCCTTCATCGGGATGCGCGTGGCCTCGACAATCGACTCGCTGCCATCCAGCCGGATGTAGTGCTCGACCCGGGTCACCGCCGCGCCGGACTCGCGCGCCAGCGCTTCGTGGGCCGCAATCTGTTCGCGCTCGCCGTCCGTCCGGGCAATTTCCTGCGCCTTGAGTTCGCGCAGGGTGTCGAGACTGCGGCCTGTCCAGGCCTGAAAGGCGCGGTTGGCCATCAGGTAGCGACCCTCCGCGTCCTTGAGCACGATGTAGCTCGGGTCGGCATCGAGGATGCTCGCGAGCAGTTCAGTCTGCGCGCGCAGCGCATCCTCGGCCTGCTTGCGCGCCGTGACATCGAGGCCGAAGCCCAGGACGCCGAAGCGTCCGTCGGCAAACTGGACGCGCACCTTGCCCGTGAACATGGTGTGCAGCTTGCCGTCTGCGAGCACGTGGCGCTCCTCGCGCTCGATCGCCTGGCCGTCCTTGAGGACCTGCCGGTCGGTGGCAAGAATGCGCTCGGCCGCATCCGCTGCGTACAGCTCGTGAGGGGTCTTGCCCAGCATGTCCTCGGGCGATCGCCCGAAGCGTCGCGCCGCAAGCTGATTCACAAGCAGCAGGCGGCCCTGCTCGTCACGCAGAAACACGCCCAGCGGCAGCACATCGAGCAGCATGCGCAGCACGGTGGGTGCGATCTCGGCGGCGTCGGGGCTGTTCAGCGACATCTTCCTAGTATGCGCCGCTGTGCACAGGCACGCGACTGGCTCGGCACGGCATCGGCGCCAGCTTCACAGATCTTGCGTTCCGTCGGACGTCATTGCGCCAGGCGGGATAATGCGCACCCCACTGCCCTGCCTTGCCATGAAGTCCATTCTCGTCATCCGCTGGGGTGCCATCGGCGATCTGCTGATGACCACGCCGCTGCTTCGCACCGTCCGCAAACGCTGGCCCGGCGTCCACATCAGCTTCGTGTGCGACCACGGACTGGCGGGCGTGGTCCAGGCCACCGGTCTGGTGGACGAGGTGATCGGCATCAACAAGCGTACCGAGTACACCGCGGGCACCCTGCCTGCACTGCGGCGACGACTCCGGGCGCGCGACTACGACCTCGCGCTCGATCTGCAGCCCGTTTTCCGCAGCCGCTTTCTCGCCTGGTTGAGCGGCGCCCGGCGTGTCCTGCACGTCCCGCGCGATCCACAGTTCGGCCCGGGGCGCCCAGCGCTGCGCAGCGCCGCGGAGAACTTCGTGGCGGTCCTGGGCCCGCTGGGTATCTCGAGTGCGCTCGACGGGCTGCACCTCAGCTACGCCCCGTCGTCGGACGCGACCGGCCGGGCGCGCGCCCTGCTCGCATCGCTCGGCGTGGGGGTCGGCGAGTACGTGCTTGTCAACCCGGGGGCCAGCGCCGCCAACCGCCGCTGGCCCGCTGAGCATCTGCGGCAGACAATCGGGGCGCTGCGCAGCAGCCATCCCGCGCTGGCGGTGCTGCTGCTCGGCGGTCCGGGGGATCAGGCTCAGTTCGAGGCGCTTGATATCCAGCGCCTGAATGACCCGAAGATCCACGTGCTGATCGGTACGGTCGATCTGCCCACCAGCGCCGCCCTGATGGCGCTGTCGGCGGCTACCCTGTCCACCGACACCGGCCCGATGCACATTGCCGCTGCGGTCAATGCGCCGCTGGTTGCGTTGTTCGGCCCGACTTCGCCGATCCGGACCGGGCCGGCGCCGCGCGGCCCGGGGATTGCGGGCCTGGCGCGGGCCCGCCTGGAGCCCATCACACTGCAGGATCAGTCGGCCGATCTGACCTGCCGCCCCTGCGATCAGCGCGACTGTACGCGTGGCGATCTGGCCTGCATCAATCGGGTTGCGCCCGCCACCCTCGTGGCGGCCGTCACGCAGCAGCTGCGGGCCTGAGGCTCCAGGCCCTGGCCGCTCAATCTTCGGCGCGCACCACCCGGTTGCGGCCGTTCTGCTTGGCGACGTAGAGCGCCTTGTCGGCACGGTTGATCAGCGCGCGCCCGTCTTCCGCGCCGTTCCACTGCGCCACACCGAAGCTTGCGCTGACCGCGCCAACGTGCTCGTAGGGCTTGCCGGCAATCTTCTGGCGCACGACCTCGGCCAGTGCCATTGCGGCATCGACACCCGTCTCCTTGAGCAGGATGATGAATTCCTCGCCACCGAAGCGGGCAGCGCAGTCGCTGGCGCGCAGCAGCTCCCGGACGCGCAGGGCGGTGTGCTTCAGGACGATGTCGCCGCTGTCATGGCCGAAGGTGTCGTTGATGCGCTTGAAGAAGTCGAGGTCGAAGATGATCACCGAGATGGCCTGGCCGTTGACACGGCTTGCGGCCATCTCCTGCTCGAGCCGCTCGAAGAAGCGGCGGCGATTGACCAGATCGGTCAGGAAGTCCTTGGTCGCCAGATCCTCAAGCTTGCGGTTCACGCGCGCCATCGGTTCGATCACGAGCAGGGACAGCGCCGCATTCAGAACGATGAATGCAAGCCCGAAGATGGCCACCAGCGACCAGATGAAGGTGTTGAAGCTCTGGCGTGCGCGCTCCAGCGGATAGAGCATGGGTACCTTGACGATCTGCATGCCCACGGTCTCGCCCATCTTCCAGCCGAAGCCGTTCTTGTCGCCGTAGACCTTGAGCATGGACGGCGGTGCGAGCGCCGGTTCGCTGTGACAGGCCAGGCAGGCCTGGTTCTTG
>DASSQC010000419.1:0-7732 GCA_035702705.1 Burkholderiaceae bacterium
CACGAGCATCACCTGCTCCTGGTAGACGATCACGCCGTAGGTGCTCTTGAGCACCGGCTCGAGCTTCTCGTGGAAGTACCACTCCATCTTGCCGCGGCCGGTCTGGGTCTGCTCCTTCTTGCGGGCGATGAAGTCATCCACCATGCCCGAGCCCAGCGGACCGGGACGGTTCAGGGCGTTGAGCGCAACGATGTCCTCGAACACCGTGGGCTTGAGCTTCTTGCAGAGGTCGCGGGCCGAGCGGCTTTCCATCTGGAACACCGCGGTGGTGTTGCCGTCGGCAAAGAGCTTGTAGGTGGCCTTGTCGTCGAAGGCGGCCAGATCGTCCAGGGTGAACTCGCGCCGGTCGGCATTCATCTGCCGCACGTACTGCACGGCCAGTTCAAGAATCGTGAGGTTGCGCAGACCGAGGAAGTCGAACTTCACCAGACCCACGGCCTCGACATCGTCCTTGTCGAACTGGCTGACCGCGCTGTCCTCGCTGCCTTCGGCGCAGTACAGGGGGCAGAAGTCGGTGAGCTTGCCCGGGGCGATCAGCACGCCGCCGGCATGCATGCCCACACTGCGCGTCACGCCTTCGAGCGGGCGGGCCAGCTCGATGATCTCGCGCGCCTCTTCCTCGTTCTCCACCCGCTCCTTGAAGGTGGGCTCTTCCTCGAGCGCACGCTTCAGGTCCCAGGGGTCGGTGGGCTGGTGCGGGATGAGCTTGGACAGACCGTCGCAGTACTTGTAGGGCAGATCGAGCACGCGGCCCACGTCGCGGATCACGGCCTTGGCGCCCAGGGTGCCAAAGGTGGCGATCTGGCTGACGCTCTCGCTGCCATAGCGGCGCTTGACGTAGTCGATCACGCGGTCGCGGTTGTCCTGGCAGAAGTCGATGTCGAAGTCGGGCATCGACACCCGCTCCGGGTTCAGGAAGCGCTCAAACAGCAGGTCGTAGGGCAGCGGATCAAGATCGGTGATGCCCAGCGCATAGGCCACGAGCGATCCTGCACCCGAACCGCGCCCCGGCCCCACCGGCACGCCGTTGGCCTTGCCCCAGTTGATGAAGTCCTGAACGATCAGGAAGTAGCCGGGGAAGCCCATCTTGATGATGGTGTCGCACTCGATCTTCAGGCGCGCTTCATACTCGGGCCGTTTGGCCTCGCGCTGCGCGGCATCCGGGTAGCGCTGGACCAGGCGCTTCTCCAAGCCCTCCCTGCTCAGGTGGACGAGGTAGTCGTCCAGGGTCATGCCGTCCGGCGTGGGGAACAGCGGCAGCTTGGGCTTGCCGAGTTCGAGGGCCAGATTGCAGGCCTGGGCAATGCTCACGCTGTTGGCCAGGGCCTGGGGCAGGTCGGCAAAGAGCTCGGCCATCTCGGCCTGACACTTGAAGTACTGCTGCTCCGTGAAGCGCTTCACGCGCCGCGGGTTGCCGAGGATCTCGCCCTCGGCAATGCAGACCCGCGCCTCATGGGCACGGAAGTCGCCCGGTGCAATGAACTCCACCGGATGCGTGGCCACCACCGGCAGGCCCAGTTGCGCCGCCAGCTGGGCCGCAGCCTGGGTGTACTGGTCCGCGGCGGCACTGCCGTCACGCTGCAGCTCAACGAAATAGCGGCCGGGAAAGCGTGCCGCCCAGGTCCGGGCCACGCCGGCGGCGTCGCCCTGCGCCTGCAGCACCCGGGCCAGTTCGCTCGCCATGCCGCCCGACAGGCAGATCAGCCCCGAGGCGGAGTCCGGCGTCAGCCAGTCGGCCTGCAACTCGGGGCGGCCGCGGTATTGGTTGGTGAGAAAGGCGCGCGTGAGCAGTTCGCACAGCTGCAGGTAGCCGGTCCGGTCACGGGCCAGCAGCAGCACGCGGTGCGCCGCGTCGCGGTCCTTGGGGTTGGTGATGGCGACATCGACCCCGGCAATCGGCTTGACGCCCTTGCCGCGCGCGGCCTTGTAGAACTTGACCAGACCGAACAGGTTGCCCGCATCGGTCACGGCCACAGCGCCCATGCCATCGGCCTTGGCAGCCTTGACCAGGTCGTCGATGCGGGTCAGCCCGTCGGTGATCGAGAACTCGGTATGGACGCGGAGATGGACGAAGCTGGGCTGGGACATGACTGCTGCGGCGCGGGTTGGAGCGAAACCTTAGCAGCTTGGACCACGCCCTCGCGAAAGCCGCGCCAGTGCTGGATCAGACGAGGGTCCAACCCAGCACGTGGGCCCCGGACAGGGCAGCACGCAGCGCGTCGCGCCGGCTTGTGTCGGCATAGTCGGCCAAGTTTTCCAGCTCGCCGAGCTTGAAGAAGCCCCGCGCCAGGCGCGGATCGTCATACTCGTAGCCGAAGAAGCGCCAGCCGCCGCGGCGCGCATGGAACTGGCGCATGGTGGCGTCGCGCGCGGGCCAGTCCTCGGGCTCCGAGAACACCAGGCCGCAGGTGGCGTTGAACTCGTGCTGTGCCTTGAAGTGGTGCGCCGGGCAGAGGTAGTCCTGGGCATCGAACATCTCGAGAAAATGCCGCCCCACATAGACATAGTGCAGATGCAGGTTGCCGAACCGCAGCTCGGGCGAGAAATGCTGCATCTCATCGGCCGGAATCTGGCCCATGCGGCCATACACCTCCGGGATGTGATTGAAGTCCAGGTTGAACAGATGCTGGTGCCGGCCGCCATAGACATTGCCCAGCTCGTACTCCAGCCAGTGGATGGCGAGGTTCATCTCATGGGCCGTCTGGTACAGCTCCGGCACATAGCGCTGGCGGAAGAACTCCGGGAAATTCAGGTGCAGGCGGTTGAGTGCAGCCTGCCAGGTGCTGGCGTCCAGCGGATCGAGCGCCAGGCCAAGCTGCCGTGCCGTGCGCTGCAGGCGGGCCAGCACGTCCAGCACCTGCGCGGTCTGCGCAAAGCCGTGCCGGTGGTTCAGGTCGGTCCGCAGCAGCCAGTCGGGCTGCATCTGCCCCATCAGGGCCAGCCAGGTGCGCGCGGTCTGCGTGTCATTGAGCCGGTAGCGCAGGCACAGCCCGGTGCTCATGCGCACCTCGAAGACGGGCAGCCTGCCGGTGATGATCGGCAGCGCGCCTGCAGGCTGCTGCCCTGCAACGGTGGCGGCCTGCAGGCTTGCGGGAGTCGGGCGCTCGGTCACGGCGCTTAACGTAGCAGCGCGCGCCGCGAGCTGCCATCGGCAGAACATCGAACTCCTACAATTTGCGCATGGCATCCATCCTGAACATTGCCGCCTATCAGTTCACCGCCATCGAGCAGCCCGTGGCGGTGGCGCAGCAGCTGCGCGAGGGCGCCGAAGCGCGCCGCCTGCTGGGTACCGTGCTGGTGGCGCCCGAGGGCGTGAACCTGTTTCTGGCTGGCGATGCTGCGGCAGTACGCGAATTCCTGGCTCAGGTGCGTGCCCTGCCCGGCTGCGACGCACTCACGGTCAAGGAAAGCTGGTCGGTGCATGTGCCCTTCCGGCGCCTGAAGGTGCGCGTCGAGCGCGAGATCATCACCTTCGACCCGGGCATCAACCCCGCGCAGGATGTGGCGCCGGCCGTGGCGCCGGAGGTGCTGGCCCGCTGGATCGAGCAGGGCCACGATGACGCCGGGCGCGAACTGGTGCTGCTCGATACGCGCAACGAGGAAGAGGTGGCGATCGGCACCTTTGCCGGCGCAGTGAATCCGCACATCCGCAAGTTCACGGAGCTGCCCGAGGCCGTGCTTGATCATCGTGCGGACTGGGCCGACAAGACCGTGGTGGGCTTCTGCACCGGCGGCGTGCGCTGCGAGAAGTTCATGCCCTGGATGCAGCGCCAGGGTTTTGCGCATGTGGCGCAGCTCGAGGGCGGCATCCTCAACTACTTCGAGAAGACCGGCGGCAAGCACTGGACGGGCGCCTGCTTCGTGTTCGACGAGCGCGTGGGCCTGAAGCCGGATCTCACGCCCCTGGTGGACGCGCCGGCCGACGGCCGCGTCTGACCCCGACGCTAGGGGCCAGACCGCCCGTCTTTCTCGGCCTGCGCCTCGCTGATCAGCAGCTGCGCGGCCGTGGGCGGCGGCACCACCTCGGGCGGCACGACACCATGCTCCAGCGCCCAGAGCGCCTGCCCCACCTGATCCACCAGACCGTCTTGCGCTGCGGCCTCCTGCTCCGACTCGGGCAGGGCGGCCAGGGCCTGGGCCTCGAGCTCCTCGTCGCTGATGGGCGGCGCATCCTGCGGAACGGCCTGCTCGGGCGGCAGCACGGGCGCCACCACGACGGGCGGCTCGAGCCAGTCGGGAGGCGTGATGCGCAAGGGATCGGTCAGGTGCGAGGCCTCCTCCGAGGCGACACCATGCTCCATGGCCCAGACGGCGCGCCCGACTTCGTTGCCCAGGGGCTCGGCGGCCTCAGGGTCGGCACGCTCCGAGGCTTCAGGGTCCTCGACAGCCGAAGCGGCCAGGGCCTGCCGCGCGAGCTCCTCGTCGCTGACGGGCACGGCTGCCGCCTGCAGGATCGCCGCCACCTCGGCGGGACCTTCAGACGCCTTGGGGCTGCCGGCTTGGGGTGGGATGTTCGAGGCGGTCATGGGCTTCTCCTGCAAGCTGCGTGCCCTGAAACTAGGCCGATTGAACGCGCCCCGCAAGCCCGGAAAGCAAACGCCCGCGAACCGGTCGCGGGCGTTTGCGGCTGCGCACTGGCCAGGGGCCAGCGCCAGCGGGTCGATCAGGCCTTCTTCCAGCGTGCGGCGGTCTCGGCCACGCGCTTGCCGCACAGCTCGGCTGTCATCAGGTCGCCTTCGCTCATGGCTTCTGCACCCTTGTCGGACGGCGAGATCGCCATGGCACCCGAGAAGCTGCCGACGTTGTTGATGTCGGCACGGGTGGCGCCGGAGTGGTTGGCCGGCAGCATGCCGGTGCCGACCCACAGCATGCTGTGCTGCATGGCCAGGGTGAAGATGTAGGTCAGGGTGGACCCCTTGTCGCCGTTCATGCTGGCGCTGTTGGTGAAGCCGGCGGCGATCTTGTCCTTCCAGCCCTGGCCGAACCAGACCTTGCTCGATGCGTCGGCAAACTTCTTGAACTGCCAGCTCACGGTGCCCATGTAGGTCGGCGACCCCATGATGATGGCGTCGGCCGCGGCGAGCTTGTCCCAGGCGCCCTCGGGCAGATTGCCCTCGGCGTCGATGGCGATCAGCTCGGCACCCGCGCCCTTGGCCACGCGCTCGGCCATGTTCTTGGTGTGGCCGTAGCCGGAGTGGTAGACAACGATGACTTTGCTCATGAGAAGGTCCTTCTTTGGCGGTGAGGAAAGGATGGAGATCGATCGATCGGGTTCTGGGCGGGCCTGACAGCCCTAGAAAGACGCGGCAAGCGAACCCATGTCGCCGCGGTAGAAGCGTGTGGCGTAGACGGCAATGTCCTCCGCGCTGTTGCCCATGAAGGGGCCCTTGGGGTAGATCGGCTCACCGATCGGTCGGCCGGCCAGCAGCACGCCGCGCGCACCGGCCGCGCCGGCCTGCAGCGCCAGCGTGTTGCCGTCCTGCTCGAAGACCAAGGCGCCGGGTGCCGGCAGTGTGCGGCCCTCGATGGCCAGCTCGCCCTGCATCAGGACGAAGAACGCGTTCTTGGCGGCATCGACCTCGAATTCAACGCGGGCACCTGCGACCAGGCGCAGATCGATCATGTCGCCCTGCGTGAGCCAGCGGGCATCCTGGGTGATGGGCGAGCGCAGCACGGCGCCCTGCCAGCGCAGCTCGCCGGCCATCACCGTGCCCTGCATGCCCTCGGCCTGCAGGGTCGGCATGGCCTCGCGCCGGATGTGGAAGGCCGCCGGCGGTGCCTGCTTGTGCGCCCGCGCCATGTTCACGAACACCTGCAGGCCACGCGCGGCACGCCCCGGCTCGGAGGGGATTTCCTCATGGATCATGCCGCTGCCTGCCTGGGTCCAGTGCAGGTCGCCGGGGCGGATCTCGCTCCTGTCTCCGAGCGAGTCGCGGTTGATGAAGCCACCCTCGGCGTCGTCGAACATGAGCGTCACGGCGCTCATGCCCGCATGCGGATGCGGCGGGAAATAGGGCTGCGGCATGGTGAACGCATCAACGCCGATGAAGGGGTCGAGCAGATGCAGGTCGCGCGGATGCAGCATGTAGGCGCCACTGGCCGCATCGAAGGCGTGCCAGGGCATGGAGATGAAGGTCTTGATGCTGCGGGTCATGATGTGTTCTCCCGGGGGCTGCACCACAGGGGTGACGCAGCCCCTTGTCGGCCAGGCTCAGGCGGCCAGGTCGAATACGAGCACCTCGGCGTCCTTGCCACGCTCGAGCACGAGGCGCTTGCTGTCATCAGCCACGCGCCACATGGCGGCGTCGCCGGCCTGCAGCACAGCGTCGTTCACGGCCACTTCGCCGCGTACCACGTGCACGTAGGTGTGGCGCCCGGGCACGAGATCAAGGCTGGCGCGTTCTGTCCCGTCGATCAGGCCGGCATACAGGCGTGCGTCGGCATTGGCCGTCACGGACCCGTCTGCGCCATCCGGTGACACCACCAGGCGCAACTGACCGCGCTTTTCCGCGCTGGCAAAGGCCTTCTGCTCGTAACTGGGCGCAATGCCGGTGAACTTGGGCTCGATCCAGATCTGCAGGAAGTGCGTCTGCCCCTGGGCATGGTTGAACTCGCTGTGCATCACGCCGCGGCCGGCACTCATGCGCTGCACCTCGCCGGGGCGGATCACCTCCACATTGCCCATGCTGTCCTTGTGCGCCAGCTCGCCATCGAGCACGTAGCTGATGATCTCCATGTCGCGGTGACCATGCGTGCCGAAGCCGCTGCCGGCGGCGATGCGGTCCTCATTGATCACGCGCAGGTTGGCAAAGCCCATCCACTGCGGGTCGTAGTAGTTGGCAAACGAGAAGCTGTGATAGCTCTTGAGCCAACCATGATTGGCCAGGCCACGCTCATTTGATCGACGAATTTGCATGATCTACTCCTGAGTCTGTTCCTGCCAAGAAGGCCATGGAACAAGCGATGACGGCAAGATAGGGCTTCCTGAACCGGCTTCCAAGCAGCTTGAATTCGCCAAATCGTTCAAATACATTGAACAAACTTTCCAACGATGGGGTGCATTCATGATCGACGCGGAGCTGCTGACCGTGCTGGACGCCATCACCCGGCACGGCAGCCTGGCGCAGGCGGCCCGCTCGCTGGACCGCGTGCCCTCGGCGCTGTCCTACACCGTGCGCCAGTACGAGGAGCGCCTGGACCTGCTGCTGATCGACCGGCGCGGCCACCGCGCCAAGCTCACGCCGGCGGCCCAGACCATCCTGGAGAACGCGGCGCCCGTGCTGGCGCAGCTGGGCGAGATTGCCCAGCGCGCGCAGACCCTGGCCAGCGGCTGGGAGCCGGAGCTGCGCATTGCCGTGGACGAGGCCCTGTCCTTCGATCGGGTGCTCACGCTGGTGGAGCGCTTCTATGCCCTGGGCATGCCCACCCGCATCACCCTGCAGACCGAGGTGCTCTCGGGCACCTGGGACGCCCTGCTCGAGGGCCGGGCAGCCCTGGCACTCGGTGCCGTCGAGGGCCTGGAAGACGCCAACCTGCTGGGCAATCTGCTGAAGTGGCAGCCACTGGGCGAGATGCAGTTCGTCTTCTGCGTGGCGCCCAGTCATCCGCTTGCCGCCGAAACCGGTCCGATCCCGGACACGCTGCTGGCGCAGCACCGCAGCGTGGCGGCGGCAGACACCGCGCGGCGGCTGAACCGGGCGAGCTTCGGCATCCAGCCGCGCCAGGATGTGCT
>DASSQC010000420.1:0-3435 GCA_035702705.1 Burkholderiaceae bacterium
CGCCGGCCACGATGGTGAAGGTATCCATCATGTAGGGGCGCCGCCAGCGGCCAAAGCCCGAGTCCCGCCCCCATCGCGGCCGGTCGACATAGGTGAACGTCTCCCTCTGGATGCGGCCCACCAGACAGGCGTGGATATGGATGACACGGAACCGCCCACGGATCGCCTGGGCGAATCGCGCGACGTTGCTGGCGTTGATGTGCTCGGAACCGAGAAAGATCTCCGCCGGCTCCCCATGCGCGCTCAACACCAGGCACTCCATGGTCGCCGGCGGTCGCGGGCCGCTGCGCGGCTCGAACACGTCATTGATGGTGCGGATGATGTCATCCAGCGTGGCCGTCGCTGCGATGAACGGTGGGGTGTGTTGCATCGTGTAGCGCAGAAACAGTTCCGCATCCTGGATCACCATCGAGGGCTGGGGCAGTCTGATCATGTCGCGCTCCGTCGGGGACTGCCTGCCAGTTCAGATCGAATCACAGGCCGGGTCGATACCCAACATGCGGGCGCGCAGGATGGGCCTGCTGCGAGCGTGCTTCAGGCCGCCGAATGCAGCTTCATCACGGCGCGGTCCACCTCGCCGGCCATCGCGTCGGGCATGACATCCAGCGCGCGATCGATCACGCCTTCAATCTGGGTGAGGTGCTCGCGGCTGGGCCGGTGCAGGACGAAGTCCGCCACCTCCTGCTGCAGGGCCAGGGTGCGCGGATGGCCGATGCCCAGGCGCAGGCGCCAGTAGTCCGGCGTGTTCAGGTGGGCCTGGATGTCCTTCAGGCCGTTGTGCCCGCCGTTGCCGCCGCCCTTCTTCATCTTGACCGTGCCGGGCAGCAGGTCGAGCTCGTCATGGATCACGAGCAGCTGCGCCGGGGTGAGCTTGTAGAAGCGCATCACGGCACTGACGCTCTGGCCGCTGCGGTTCATGTAGGTCAGGGGCTTGACCAGGAACACATCGCGCCCATTGACCTTGCCGCGGCCGAACTCCGCATTGAAGCCGCGCTCCACCGCCATGCGGATGTTGAGCCGATGCGCCAGGTTGTCGATGAACCAGAAGCCGGCGTTGTGGCGGGTCTGTTCGTATTCGGGGCCCGGGTTGCCGAGGCCGACGAACAGTTCGATGGGGGTGGAACTGGGCATGGGGCGGCAGGTTAGCAAAGTAAAACGGGCCGACCGGCAGCCGCCAGCCGACCCGCTTGCAGGTGCCGAGCCGCCTACTTCTGCTTGGCGATGATCTTGTCCTTGATCTTGTCGTAGACCGCCTTGGGCAGGACCTTCTTGGCCACCAGCTCGTCCTTGCCCTTGTAGGGGCGGCCCTTGATGATCGCGTCGGCACGGGCTTCGCCGATGCCGTCGAGCTTCATGAGTTCTTCCTTGGTGGCGCTGTTCAGATCCACCTGGGCCGTGGCCGCCGGGGCGGCCTTGGCATCGGCGGCAGGCTTCTTCTCGTCCTTGGCCAGCGCAGGCAGGCTGGCGGCCAGCAAGGCAGCGGTGATGAGCGCGGCAAACTTCTTCATGGATCCTCCCTTGGGGGCATGAACCCGCAGCGGTAATGCGCGGGCGTCAACGCGATGATTCTGCAAGCCGTGCGCCGGTTCAAGCAGGGTCGGCCGAAAAAGCCCACGGAAAACCATACGAAATGCAAGACGCTTGTCTGGTGCGGCTTTCCAAGGCAAATCGCCCGGAAACCCGCATGGATACTGCGAGAAGCCATTCGGAGCGCACAGGGAGCGCCCGGTAGAATGTCGGGCATGACACGCATTTCCTCCACGCCGGAGATCGTTGCCGAACTCAAGGCCGGTCGCATGGTGATCCTGGTTGACGAAGAAGACCGCGAAAACGAGGGCGACCTCGTCCTGGCGGCCGATCACGTCACCCCCGAGGCCATCAATTTCATGGCCAAGCATGCCCGCGGGCTGATCTGCCTGACGCTCACCGGTGAGCGCTGCCGCCAGCTCAACCTGCCCCTGATGGTCAGCCACAACGGCACCCGCACCGGCACGAACTTCACGCTGTCGATTGAAGCGGCCGAAGGCGTGACCACCGGCATCTCCGCGGCCGATCGCGCCCACACCATCCGCACCGCCGTGGCGGCCGACGCCGTGCCCGGCGACATCGTCCAGCCCGGTCACATCTTTCCGGTGCGCGCGGTCGAAGGCGGCGTGCTGATCCGCGCCGGCCACACCGAGGCCGGCTGCGACCTGACCGCCATGGCCGGGCTCACGCCTGCGGCCGTGATCTGCGAGATCATGAAGGACGACGGCACCATGGCCCGCCTGCCGGACCTGATGGAGTACGCCGCCGAACATGGTCTGAAGATCGGCACCATTGCCGACCTGATCCAGTACCGCGCCGCCACTGAAAGCCTGGTTGCACGCGTGGCCAGCCGCACCGTGCGCACGCATCATGGCGAGTTTGAAGCCGTGATGTTCCGCGACAAGACCGGTGGCGCAGGCCACCTGGCGCTGGTCAAGGGCCCGATCAACCACGAGGTCGAGACCCTGGTGCGCGTGCACGAGCCCCTGTCGGTGCTCGACCTGATCGACATCCGCACATCCAGCCACTCCTGGCCGGTGGATCGCGCACTGGCCGAGCTGGCCAAGGCAGCCCAGGGCGTCCTGGTGCTGCTCAATTGCGGCGAAACCGCCGACCACCTGCAGAACCAGTTCGAAGCCCTGGCCGAGGTGGATGCCAAGGGTTTTGCCAGCGGCAGCACCATCCAGTACCGCATGGACCTGCGCACCTACGGCATCGGCGCGCAGATCCTCAAGGCGCTCAACGTGGGCAAGATGAAGCTGCTGGCCAAGCCGCGCAAGATGCCCTCGATGGCGGGCTTTGATCTGCAAGTCACGGGTTACGTGGAATAAGGAAGAACAATGATCGACACCCTCGAACCCGATCTGGACGGCGAAGGCCTGTCCATTGCCATCATCCAGGCCCGCTTCAACGAAGGCATCTGCGTCGCTCTGCGTGACGCCGCTCTCGCAGAACTCAAGCGGCTCGGCGTGGCCGATGAGGACATCACCCTCATCACCGTGCCCGGCGCACTGGAAATTCCGCTCGCCTGCCAGCAGCTGGCGCGTACCGGCGCGTTTGACGCGCTGATCGCACTGGGTGCAGTCATTCGCGGCGAGACCTATCACTTTGAAGTGGTCAGCAACGAGATGGCCGCCGGCATCACGCGTGTGTCACTCGATGAAGGCATCGTGATCGCCAACGGCGTGCTGACCTGCGAGAACGACGCGCAGGCCTACGCCCGCATCAGCAAGGGTGCGGATTGCGCACAGGTCGCCGTCGAGATGGCCAACATGGCCTTCGCACTGACTGATGAAGGCGAGGCCCAATGAACACCCCGAATCCTGCACCGGCCCGCCTGAACGAGCCGCCCTCCGAGCGCCGCGGCACGCCCAAGTCGGCCCGCCGCCGCTCGCGCGAGTTCGCACT
>DASSQC010000421.1:0-9587 GCA_035702705.1 Burkholderiaceae bacterium
GCATCTACTCCTGGCTCGTCAACCAGGACGATCTCGGCGTGATCGACGCACACATGCGCGGCGTCACGGGCTTTGACCGTGCAGATCGCGTGCACTTCGACGCACTGCTTTCCGGCGTGATCCGCAATGCGCCGGCCCTGCGCGAAGAATTCGCGCCCCATCTGGATCGCCCGGTCAATGAGCTGTCGCCCATCGAGCACGGCGTGCTGCTGCTGGGCACCTTCGAGCTCGCGCACCACATCGAGATCCCGTACCGCGTGGTGATCAACGAGGCCGTGGAACTGGCCAAGGACTACGGCGGCACCGATGGTTTCAAGTACGTCAACGGCGTGCTCGACAAGGTGGCGCTGAAGCTGCGTGCCACCGAGATTGCGGGCGCGCGTCGCTGAACCCTGCCGGGCCGGCCCTTGGGTGAATTCGATCTGATCCGCCGCTTCTTCGCCCGCGACCAGCAGGTCGCCCGGGTGGGGATCGGCGATGACTGCGCCATCTTCGGCGCGCAGGTGGGCCACGAGCACTGCATCAGCACCGACATGCTGGTCGAGGGTCGGCACTTTCTGCCGGATGTCGACCCGGCCGCGCTCGGCCACAAGGCCCTCGCAGTGAACCTGTCCGACCTGGCCGCCATGGGTGCCCGGCCACACAGCTTCCTGCTGTCGCTGGGCCTGCCCGACGCCGACGAGGCCTGGCTATCGGCCTTCAGCACCGGCCTGTTCGACCTGGCACAGCAGCACGGCTGCGCACTGATCGGAGGCGACACCACGCGCTCGCCCCTGACCGTCATCAACATCACCATCCAGGGTCTGGTGGCGCACGGCGGCGGCGTGCTGCGCAGTGGCGCGCAGATCGGTGATGACATCTGGGTCTCCGGCACCCTGGGCGATGCCGCGCTCGGGCTCGCGCTGCTGCAGAACCGGATCCGCCTGACTGAGGAGCCATTGCGTGCACGCGCCATCCGGCGCCTGGAGTGGCCCGAGCCGCGCGTGGCGCTCGGCATGGCCCTTGCAGGCATCGCCAGCGCCATGATGGACCTGTCCGACGGTCTGGCGGGCGATCTGCCGCACATCCTGCGGGCCAGCGGACGGCAGGCCACGGTCGAACTCGCAGACCTTCCACTCAGTGCGTCCTTGCGGGCCCTGCCGCGCATGCAGGCCCTCTCGCTGGCCACGGCCGGCGGTGATGACTACGAACTCGTGTTCACGGCCGAGCCGCGCGCCGCGGCACGCATCGAAGCACTGGCTGACGAGCACGGCCTGCCACTGTCGCGCATCGGCCGGATCCTGCCGCTGGCGGCCGGCGAGACCGCGCAGATCGAATGGCTGCTCGACGGTCGCCCCACCCGATTTGAAGCCCAGGGCTTCGACCACTTCAATGACTGAGCCCGAGCTGCCCACGCCCCCACCCGCGGCGCCCCACGCCCCGGTATTCACCCGGCCCGAGCCAGAGCCCCCGGCGCAACGTGCAGCCGTCGTGCCGGGCGTGCGCTGGATGTTCGGTGACCCGGCGCGGTTCGTGGCCATGGGGTTCGGCAGTGGTCTGGGCAAGCCTGCGCCTGGCACCTGGGGCACCCTGTTCGGCTGGTTGAGCTGGGCCGTATGGCTGCAGCCGCTCGGCCTGGCCCAGCAGGCACTGGTGCTGCTGGCCGCACTGGTGCTGGGCGTGCTGGCCTGCGATCGCGCCGGCAGGCAGCTCGGTGTACCCGACGCCGGCGTGTTCGTGATCGACGAGATCGTGGCCATCTGGCTCGTGCTCTGGCTGGTACCCGCACACTGGTCGAGCCAGCTCGTGGCGGTGCTGCTGTTCCGCGTCTTCGACATCGTCAAGCCGCAGCCGATCCGCTGGATGGATCGGCGCTGGAAGAACGGCGCGGGCGTCATGCTTGATGACCTCGTGGCGGCGTTCTATACCCTGCTCGTCATCGCACTGTTCAAGCGCCTGTTCAGCTGACCGGGCGCGCACGAGGGCCGAACTTCATGGACCACAGACTCGTCGGACTGGCCGCCGCACTGGGCAGCCAGCTGCACACGCGCCAGCTCATGCTGGCCACCGCCGAGAGCTGCACCGGCGGGCTGGTCAGCGCTGCGCTGACCGAAACGGCGGGCTCGTCGCTGTACTTCGAGCGCGGCTTCGTGACCTACTCGAACCGGGCCAAGGAAGACATGCTCGGCGTGCCGGAAGACACCCTGGCCGCGCATGGCGCGGTGAGCGAGGAGACGGCGCGCGCCATGGCGCAGGGCGCCCTGCGCAACAGCCGCGCCCAGGTGGCGCTGGCCATCACCGGCGTGGCCGGCCCGGGCGGCGGCAGCCCGGACAAGCCGGTCGGCATGGTCTGCTTTGCCTGGGCCCTCTCGCATACGGTGTTTACGGAAACGAAACACTTCTCCGGCGATCGCACCGACGTGCGCCAGGCGGCTGCCGAGCACGCCCTGCGGGGCGTGACGCGCCTGCTGGAACTCGACGCCTGAGGCCGCGCCGACGCTGTCTCGGCGCTGCGCGCATGCAGGTATCTGCCGCAGCTTGAGCAACGCAGTGCGCTGCTACATTGCAGCGGTGCAAGTCATCGTTCTCACCGGCATCTCCGGCTCAGGCAAATCGGTCGCCCTCGCGGCGCTGGAAGACCTCGGCTTTTTCTGCACCGACAACCTGCCGTCGCCCCTGCTGCCTGAACTCGTGGCGCATGCACAGGCGCACGGCCTGACCCGGATTGCGATCGCGATCGACAGCCGCTCGGGCAGTGACGCCACCGATCTCGGCGAACGCATCCAGGCCCTGCGCCAGCATGCGGCCGAGGTGCGCGTGATCTTCCTCACGGCAAGCACGCCCGATCTGTTTGCACGCTTCTCGGAGACCCGGCGCCGGCATCCCTTGAACTCGCCCGACGTGGCGCGTGCGCTCGGCCTGCCCGAGAATCAGGAGCGTGCCCTGGATGAATGCATCAGCCTTGAGCGCGAGCTGTTTGCGCCGCTGGCCGAGCTTGGCATCGTCATCGACACCTCGGGCCTGAAGCCGCAGATCCTGCGCCAGTGGCTCAAGGACATGGTGCGCAGCCTGGGCAACAACGTGCTGCTGACCTTCGAGTCCTTTGCCTTCAAGCATGGTGTGCCGGACGACGCGGATCTGGTCTTCGACGTGCGCTCCCTGCCCAACCCGCACTACGACCCGGTGCTCAAGCCGCAGACCGGACTCGACGCGCCGGTGGCGGCCTTCCTGGCCTCGCATGACCTGGTGCGCGCGATGGTGCAGGACATCGAACAGTTCATCGCCAGGTGGCTGCCGGAGTTCATGCGCGACGGGCGCAACTACCTGACGGTGGCCATCGGCTGCACGGGCGGGCAGCATCGCTCGGTCTATGTGGCCGAACGGCTCGCGGAGCGCTTTCGCACCGAGACCCAGGTCGTGACCCGGCACCGGCAACTCTCCATGGGCCGCATCCAGCCGCCTGTACCGAATCCAGCCCGCTCCGGCGGCACCGCGCAATGAGCCCGTCGACCCTGCCCCTGTTTCCGCTGTCCACCGTGCTGTTTCCTGGCGGGGTGCTGCCGCTGCGTGTCTTCGAGACGCGCTACATGGACATGGTGCGCCGCGCGATGAAGGACAAGACGCCCTTCGGCGTGGTACTGATCCGTGCCGGCAAGGAAGTGGGCGCGCCGGCCGTGCCCGAAAGCGTGGGCTGCAGTGCACGCATCACCGGCTGGGACATGAGCGAGCCGGGCATCCTGAACATTTCGACCTTCGGTGAACGACGCTTCCGCGTGGAGGGCACGAGCCGCGCGTCGGACGGTCTGCTGGTCGGCGTCGTCAGCTGGCTGGACGAGCCCGACACCTTGCCGGTGCCCGAGGAACTGGCCGAATGCGTGCACCTGCTCAAGCGCGTGATCCAGGATGTGGACGGCGACGCCGGCGACGATCCGGCTGCGCAACGCTTTGCGCAGCCGCACCGCCTCGATGACGCGGGCTGGGTGGCGCAGCGGCTGATCGAGATCCTGCCCGTACCCAATCAGGCCAAGCAGAAGCTGCTCGAACTGGGCGACCCCAGGGCGCAACTCGAAATCGTCCACGCCTTCCTGAAGCAGCGCAAGGTCGTCGGCTAGTCGGACGGCTTGGGACGCCCCGCAGTCTCTGCGCGCCACTGCGTCAGATGGCTGTCGAGCACGGTGCGCACGGGCTTGGGTACGCCTGCATCGGCCAGTTCGTGCAATGCAAACCAGCGCGCACAGGCAGGCTCTGCGACATGCGCAGCCGCACCCGCGAGTTCGGCGCGCTGTACATCGATCTCGAGAGTGAAGTGCGTGAACGCATGCTCGATCAGGGCAAAACGCTCTGCGCGCTGGGCATCGATGCCATGGGGTGCGGCCTGCCCGGGCTCGGTCTGCGGCAGGCTCCACAGGCCGCCCCAGACCCCGACCGGCGGGCGCTTTTCGAGCAGCACCCGGCCCGCGGCATCCACAATCAGCCACAACACCGCAGCCCGCCGTGGCGGGGTCTTGCGCGGGCGCGCCACCGGCAGCTCGGCCACGCGGTTCTGCCGCAGCGCCTCACAGCGCATCTGCAGCGGGCACTCGCCGCAGCGCGGCCGCTTGGGCGTGCACAGGGTGGCACCCAGATCCATCAGCCCTTGCGTGTAGGCGGGCATGTCCGCAGCCGCCGGCAGCAGCGATTCGGCCAGCGCCCACATCTGCCGCTCGACCGGCGCGCTGCCGGGAAAGCCGTCGATCGCAAAGACGCGTGCCAGCACGCGCTTCACGTTGCCATCCAGGATGGCAGCGCGGGCATTGGCCGAGAATGCGGCAATGGCCGCCGCCGTGGAGCGACCGACGCCGCGCAGGCTTTCGAGGTCCGGCGGATCGGTCGGGAAGCGCCCGCCGAAGCGATCGCGCACGTCCTGCGCTGCGGCGTGAAGATTTCGCGCGCGGCTGTAGTAGCCCAGGCCGGCCCAATGCTGCATGACCACGTCGTCCGGCGCATCAGCCAGGGCAGTCACATCCGGAAAGCGCGCCATGAAGCGCTGGTAATACGGGATCACCGTGCCGACCTGCGTCTGCTGCAGCATGATCTCCGAGACCCAGATGCGATACGGATCGCGGCTGCCCTGCCACGGCAGATCGTGGCGGCCATGTTCGCGCTGCCAGGCCACCACAGCCCGGGCGAAGTCCTGCTCGGCAGCCTGGTTCAACGCAGCTGGTTGGCGATCACCGCCTGGTTGCGCTCGAGCTCGGCGAGTTGCGTCGCCGCCTGCGAATGGCCTTCCTGCAGCTCGGCCAGACGGTCGGCCAGGGACTGGCGCGCATCCACCATGCGCTGCAGGCTCTCCTCGCGCCGCTTGAGCTGCGACTGCTGGTCCCGCATGGCACGATCCAGCGGCATGGTCAGGGTGTTCAGCCAGCCCTGCAGCTCGCGGCTGGCTTTTTCCATCACGGCCGCCAGATGCTGACTGGCGGCCAGCACCATGCGCTGGGCGTTGGCACGGCTGCCCGGCAGCATGATGGGCAGGCTCGGAAAGGCGCGCGATGCTGCGCGCTCAATCTCGTCGATCTCGGTGAAATAGCGCTCGCTGGAGAAGGCCTTGGGCGCCGGGAAGCTGAGCTTGTGCTCCTCGGCCATGCGGGCCTGGACGCCGGCCACGGCGCTGTGCGCTTCCTTGGCCTGCGTGTGGGCCTGGGTGACCTTGCTTCGCACGTATTCGCTGATCTGCTCGAAGATCTCGCGGAACTCGCGGCCGCTGCGGGCATTGGCCACGCCCAGGCGGATGGCCATGTCGCGGATCGGAGCCGGCGACATGAGCTCGATCGAGCTCTTGGCCTGGCGCGAGACGATGGTGCGCAGGGCAAAGAGCTGCTTGAAGATACCCTGGAAGGCTTCCTTCTCCTCTGACAGGCGCTTGATGAGCGAGGCGGTCACATCGCCCTTGTTGCGCTCGATCGTCATGAGCTCTTCGGTCTGCTCGTCAATCGCCAGCAGCCGGCTCTTGAGGGTCGTGCTGGCCTCGCCGGCCAGATCGTTGACGAAGCGCTGCAGGCGCTCGGCGATCAGGCGGCGGCGTGCGGGCAGCACTTCATCGGCCAGCGCGCCTTCCAGCTCGCGGATCTGGCTGCGCTCCTCGAGCACGCGATTGCGCGAGATCCGCGCCAGCAAGGCCTTCTGCGCCGACAGCGGGAAGACGCGGCCCTCGGGCACATCCAGGGTCTGCGCCACGGCAATCGCCTGGCGGTAGATGTCGCCGGCGATGTCTTCCTCGGTGCGCAGGTCGTCCCAGAGGCCGTCGATCTTGTTGAGCACGACCAGCCGGCCGCTGCGCGGCATGGTGGCGAGCAGCTCGCGCCAGACGTCGGCGTCCGATCGCGAAACGCCTGCGTCCGCAGCCAGCACGTAGAGCACGGCATTGGCCGAGGGCAGCACGGAGAGCGTGAGCTCGGGCTCGTTGCCCAGTGCATTCAGGCCCGGGGTGTCGATGATGGTCAGGCCCTGGCGCAGCAGCGGGTGCGGCAGGTTCACGATGGCATGGCGCCAGCGCGGGATCTCCACGGCGTCCCCGTGCGCCACAGCCTGGTCCAGCAGGCCGAGGGCCTCGGCCTCGGCGCGGGTGACGAACTTGGTTTCCTTCACGCGCATGAGCTGACGCGCGACGTCTTCGCCGTCGTCGTTGTTGATCGGCTGCGTTTCCCAGAGCGCGGGATTGGCCTTCAGGTCGAGCAGCGTGGTCTGCATCGAGCGTGTCTCGATGGGCAGCAGGCGGATGCCGGCGCGCTGGCCATCCTCGTAGAGAAACTCGGTGGGGCACATGGTCGTCCGCCCGGCACCCGAGGGCACGACGCGTCGACCGTAACCGGAGAAGAACAGCGCGTTGATCAGCTCGCTCTTGCCACGCGAGAACTCGGCCACGAAGGCGATCGCCACGCGGTCCGACAGTGAGGCCTGCCGCACGCGGTCGAACTCCGCATCGGCCGCTTCACCGGCCAGCCCGATGTCCTTCAGGCCATCGAGCCATTCCTTGATGCGTCCAAGGACCTGGTTACGCCATTGCGTGACTTCATTGAGCTGGCTGTCGAGCGGGTCCATGCGGGCCGGGCCTTGTCTTCTGCGGGGTTCTCTCTCAGCGCGAGCGCGCGGGTTGAGTGGGTGTGCACCCACCGCCCCTGATTGTCGTCTGAGAATTGTTGCTTTACTTGCGCAGAGTATCAGGCCGCCTCAGCGCTTTTGACAAACACTGCAGTAGTAGGTCGCGCGTTGACCTTGCAACAATTTTCGAATCGTGTTGCCGCAGCCACGACAGGGTTCGCCAGCCCGGTCATAGACCCGCGCGTTGACCTGGAAGTAACCCATCTCCTGCTCGCCGCTGACGAAGTCGCGCAGGCTCGATCCGCCGGCGGCAATCGCCTCGGCGAGCGTTTCGCGTATGGCCAAAACGAGGCGGACTGCACGCTCGCGGCTCAGACGCTGCGCCTGCATGGCGGGGTGAATGCCAGCTCGATACAAGGCCTCGGAGCAGTAGATGTTGCCGACGCCCACGACGATGTGCCCGGCCAGCAGAGCCTGCTTGATGGCGACACGCCGCCCCCGCGTGCGCTGCCAGAGCAGCTCGGCGGTGAAGGCGTCGGACAGCGGCTCGACACCGAGGCCCGCGAGCAGCGGATGGGCCTCGCACTCGGCCAGCGATGCCACCGGGAGCCAGTCGATCGAGCCGAAGCGTCGCGGGTCGTGATAGCGCAGCACCCGGTCGCCCAGGCGCAGGTCGGCATGGTCGTGCTTGCGCAGCGGCGTGTCGGCCGCCACCACCGTGAAGCTGCCGCTCATGCCCAGGTGCACCAGCAGCCAGCCGGGCGGGCGCTGCGCATCGGTGCACTCGATCAGCAGGTATTTGCCGCGCCGCTCGATGCGGTCGATGCGTCGGCCGGCCAGCGTGCGTGCAAGCCCGGCGGGCACGTCCCAGCGCAGACGCGGGACGCGGAACTCCGCGGCATCGATCACCCGGCCCTGCGCCACCTGCGCAATGGCGCGGCGCGTGACCTCGACTTCTGGCAACTCTGGCATGGCTCTGACGTCAGATCATCAAACGGGCAGCTCGCGCCGCAATGAAGCACAAGACGCAAGCCCTATCATCGACCGGAAACCGGAGACCTCCTGATGCCCGTGCAGACGCCCCAGCCCACCAAGCGGCCCCACGCAACCCGGCGCTGGCCTTCCTTCGCCTCGCGACTGGCAATCAGCGCGGGCGCACTCACGATACTCGCGGGCTGCGCCACCACCGGCCCGTCCGCTGAGGTGCCCGGCAGTGCTTCCCCGGCAAGCAAGACCGCGGCTTCTGCAGCGCGCGCACCCTCGGCGGCAGATGCGGCGGCGGCCGCAGCGCGCGCTGCACTGCCCGACAACGAACTCACCGGCCCCATCCTGGGCCGCATGATGCTCGGCGAGGTGCTGGCGCAGCGCGGCAACCCCGCCTTTGCGCATGACATCTTCATGCAGCTGGCGCGGGACACGCGCGACCCGCGCCTGGCCCGGCGCGCCACCGAATTCGCCCTGAGCGCAGGCCGGCTCGAGGGCGCGCTCGCCGCATCGCAGCTCTGGGTCTCGCTCGCTCCGACCGATCTGGAAGCGCGCCAGACCGCCTGGACCCTGCTGGCGGGCAGCAACCAGCGCGAGATCCTCGAACCCCTGCTGGCGGCAGATGTGGGCAGCAATCCGAACACGGCCGAGGCCATCACGAACGCGCAGCGTGTGCTCTCGCGCCTGCCCGACCGCAACGAGGCCCACGCCATGCTCACCCGCGTGCTCGCGCCCCTGGGCGAGCAGGCCGATGCGCTGCTGGCGCTTGCCATCTCCTCGTTCGGCGTGAAGCAGCCGGACGCTGCGCTGGTCTACGCCCGCCGTGCCCTGGCGGCGCGCCCGAGCTTCGAGCGCGCGGCATTGGTGCAGGCCCAGCTGATCCAGGACAAGCCCACCGAAGCCATCAAGCTGCTCGAAGACTTCACGCGGCGCAATCCCGCGGCGCGTGAAGCCCGCATGAGCCTGGCCCGCCTGTACGCCACCAACAAGCAGCAGGCGCGCGCACGCGAGCTCTTCACCGCGCTGGCCGCGCCAGCCACACCGGGCGGCGAGCGCGACCAGGAGGCCGTCTACGCCCTGGGCCTGATGAACCTGCAGGACAACAAGCTCGACGAAGCCGAAGCCCTGTTCACCGAATACCTGACGATCATCGATGACGACGAAGGCCGCGACCCGACCAATGCCTACCTGAACCTGGGCGCGATTGCCGAGGAGCGCCGCCGCTTCGAGGAGGCGCTGGACTGGTACGGCCGCGTCGAACGACCGGATGCCCGCTTCACGGCCCAGATGCGCTCGGCCCTGGCCGAGGCCAAGCTCAACCGGGTGGACCGCGCGCGCACCCGCCTTGAGGCGCTGGCCAAGGTGCAGCCCAACGAGCGCAAGCGCATCGCCATGGCCGAGGGCCAGATCCTGCGCGACGCCGGCCGCCCGGGCGAGGCCGAGGCCGTGCTGCGCGCGGCGCTTGCGGCCAGCCCCGATGCCCACGACATCAAGTACGACCTTGCGCTCACACTTGAACGCCTGGGTCGGCATGACGAGATGGAGGC
>DASSQC010000422.1:0-8106 GCA_035702705.1 Burkholderiaceae bacterium
ATGTCGACGAATCCGAGGCGCGCGAAGCCGCGTTCATGGCGATCGGCGAGCGCCTGACCCGCTACGAGATGCCGGACTTCGTCGCGCGCATGCTGGCCACCCATTGGAGCGAGCTGCTGGCGCAAGCCCACCTGCGCAGCAGCACTGATCCGGCCATGTGGATCGAGAGCCTGCGCGTGCTCGACCGCCTGATCTGGAGCGTGCAGCTGCGCGGCGATGACCGGTTTGCGCGCGAACTCACGCGTGAGCTGCCCGGGCTGGTGCGCTCGGTCAGCAGCGGGCTGAAGGCTGCGGGCGCCAACCCCGAGGTGGTGGAACGCTTCATGCGTCAGCTCGAGGACTGGCACCTCAAGATGCTCAAGGCCACCTCGGTGACGGTGGTGGTCCGCCATTCGGCCCGCCGCAGGGCGTACAGCAACCTCGGGCAGACCGTGGCGCGGCTGACGCGCTCCGATCTGGTGAACATGGTGACCGAAGGCGGCCACGCGACGACCGGGCGCATCCTCTGGGCCAGCCCGGCCAAGAGCCGGTTCATCCTGGCCCGCGCCGACCGCCGCGGGGCGCGCCTGGTGCACGACACCGAGGTGCGCCGCCTGATGCAGGCGGGCCGGCTTGCCCTCGGGCGGCACACCCGCTGAACGTTCACGCGCCTGCCGGGCCGGCTGACTCGACACGCTGGGGCAGCCGGAAGATCTCCACCAGCTGCTGCAGGGCTTCGGCCTGCCGCTTCAGGGACTCCGAGGCCGCGGCGGATTGTTCGACCAGCGCGGAATTCTGCTGCGTGGTCACTTCGAGCTGGTTGATGCCGATGTTGACCTGATCGATGCCGGCCGCCTGCTCGGCCGATGCCGTGGTGACTTCCTCGACCAGCATCCGCACCCGCTGTACGGACTGGTGCAGTTCGTCCATGGTCTTGCCGGCACCGTGCACCAGCGTGCTGCCGGTGTCCACACTCTGCACGCTGGCCTCGATCAACGCCTTGATCTCGCGGGCCGCCTGGGCACTGCGCTGCGCCAGTGTGCGCACTTCCGTGGCCACCACCGCGAAGCCGCGGCCCTGCTCGCCGGCACGCGCCGCTTCCACCGCGGCGTTCAGCGCCAGGATGTTGGTCTGGAAGGCGATGCTGTCGATCGTGCCGATGATGTCGGTGATGCGGCGGCTTGCGCCCTGGATGTCCTGCATGGTCTGCACGACCTCGCCCACGGCGCGCGCCCCGCGGCTGGCCACCTCGGCCGCTTGCCCGGCCAGATTGCTCACGCTGCTCGCGCTGTCGGCGTTCTGCTTGACCGAGCCGGCGAACTGCTCCACCGAGGCCGCCGTCTGCTCGATGCTGCTGGCCTGCGTCTCGGTGCGCACGGCGAGATCGGCGTTGCCGCTGGCAATCTCATGCGCTGCGGCGTCGATGCGCTCCACCTCGTGGCGGACGTCGGAGACGATGGCCTGCAAGTTCACATTCAGCTGGTTCAGGGATCGGAACAGGCTGCCCACTTCGTCGGCACGCTGGTTGTCGATCCGCTGGGTCAGATCGCCCGCGGCCATCCGGTTGGCCACCTGGATCGCATGCGCCAGCGGCTGGGTCAGCGTGCGGCACAGCCAGGCGCGGGCCAGCACGAGCGTGATGGCGATGCCGGTGAGTTCCGTCGCCCAGCGGCTGGCACCGGCCAGGGGCAGCACGGAGAACAGCAGCAGGGGAACGATGCTGAAGAAGGCCAGGGCGAGCAGCAGGCGGCTGGTCAGGCTCAGGCGCAGGGCCTCCTGCACGCGGCCGCGCAAGCCAGGCGCAATGACGCGCCCCTGATGCAGCCGATAACTTTGGGCACCGGTCTTGGCGTCCTCGCGCATGCGGGCATAGAGGCTTTCGGCCTGCTTGACCTGCTCACGCGTGGGCTTGGTACGCACCGACATGTAGCCGACCGGCCGGCCGTCGCGCATCACGGGCGTGGCGTTGGCCACGACCCAGTAGTGGTCGCCATCCTTGCGCCGGTTCTTCACCAGGGCCGACCACGGTTTGCCAGCACGCAGGGTGGTCCACATGTCCCGGAAGGCCTCTGGCGGCATGTCGGGGTGGCGGACGAGGTTGTGCGGCTGGCCGATGAGCTCGTCCTTGGTGTAGCCGCTGACCTTCACAAAGGTGGGGTTGCAGTACGTGATCCGGCTGTCGAGATCGGTCGTCGAGACCAGGGTCTCGCCTTCGGGAAACTCGTACTCGGACTGGGTGACGGGCAGGTTGACTCTCATGTCCACTCCTCGCGTTGGCTGCGCAGCCCACGATGGGCACAGTGCAACCCTGAACAGATGTTGGACAGATTAGGAATGTTCGCGGATCGGAAACGATCGAGTTGCGGCGCGATTTCAGCGCAAATCATTTGCAGATTTCGCACCACCACGAAGCCCCTTGGAATACGAATGAATCTCAGCCTGTGTGGATAGATGGTTTTGTCTAGGACAACAATCCATACTCAACCGATTGCGGCGCAGTTACATGGATTTAGTCATGGTGCATTCCGGCAATCTCGGCTAGTGTGTGTCCATGACAACTTGCTCGACAAACCTAGGACAAAAACGTGTCTGAGACGCACTGGACAGGTGTTCGAACGCGCCTCGCCTCGCTCGGGAGTCTGGGCCGGTCCTGGCTGATCGGCGCCGCGGTGCTGGCGCTCTCGGTCCTGTTGATGGGCCTGGGCACCGCGGTGGTTCTCAACGCTCGCCAGGCGCTGGGCGAGGAAGCACGGACGCGCCAGATTGCCGCCATTGCCAGCGAATGGATCCGGCTGGCCCGCGTCGACCTCACCCTGACCGAGCTCTATCTGGACATCCGGCCCGAGACCGCGCAGCGCTTCTACGCATTGAGCAGCGCCAACCATCTGCGCATCTCGACCTTGATCGCCGAGCTGGAACAGCTGCGGCCGGCCGATCCCGCCATTTCGCGCAAGCTCAGCGCCGTGATCGAGGCACGCACCCGCTTCCTGCAGTCCACCGACCGCTTCACCGGGCTCTGGCGCCAGGATCCGGGCGGCCTCGACAATCGGACCGGGCAGGCTTACCGCAGCCTCACCCAGGAAGCCAGCGCCTACGCGGCCAGCCTCGACGGCGTGGAGCGCATGCTGGTGAACGCCAGCGCGACGGACTCGGAGCGATCGCTGTGGCGCACGCAGCAGGCCGGCGCGATGCTGCTCGCGGCCGGCGCGCTGCTGATGCTGGCCGCCTGGCTGAGTCTGCGCAGCACCAGCCGGGTCCGCCTGCGTCTGCAGGCCAGCGAGGCCCGCCGGCTGCGCGAGCACGAGGTGCTGCAGGCCATCCTGCGCGAATCGCCGGATCTGGTCATGGTGATGGACGAGAACGACCGCTTCGTGATCGGCAACAAGGCCCTCGCCGACCTGCTCGGCACCCAGGAAGCCGAGCTGATCGGCAGGCGCGCCGCGGACTTCCCGGCCGCACGCGGGCAGACCGGGATGTCCTGGCGCAGCAGCGAGGACGCACGTCAGGCCGGACGCACGGTCATCCTCACCGAGGCAGTCCACGACGCCACCAGCGGGCAGACCCGGCAGTTCTATTCGCTCAAGCACCCCTTCCGCACGGCCAGCGGTGCCACGCACCTGCTCGTGATCGCGCGCGACATCACCGCCATGCTCGACGAGCAGGAGCGGATCCGGCAGCTGCAGCAGCGCCTGTCGGACATCCTCGACATTGCCGGCGAAGGCATGTGGGACTGGCAGCTGGCCAGCGGCCGCGTGGAGAACAACGCGCGCTGGTGCGAGATGCTCGGCTTTGCACCCAGCGAAGCCGAGCGTCGCATCGGCGACTTTGAAGCACTGCTTCACCCGGAGGATCGCGAACCCGTGCGCGAACGCCTGGCACAGGCGCTGGCCAGCGCAGACGGCAGCTACAGCAGCACGCACCGGATGGTGCGGCGCGATGGCACGGTGCTCTGGGTCGAGGACCGCGGCCGGGTGGTCGAGCGCGATGCCCAGGGTGTGCCGCTGCGCATGCTCGGTGCCGTCTCGGACATCACGCAGAAGCGGGCCATCGAGGAGCAGCTTGCCGACGCGCTGGCGAAGGCTGACGCCATGAACGCGAGCAAGTCGCGCCTGCTCGCCAGCATGAGTCACGAGATCCGCACGCCGATCCACGGCATCGTCGGCCTGACCGAACTGCTGCTGCGCAATCCGCTGCCGGCGGGCCAGCGGCATCAGCTCGAGCTGATCGAGAGTTCCGCGCGCACCCTGATCGTGCTGGTCAATGATCTGCTGACCTATTTCAAGCTTGAGGCTGAACGGGTCACGCTCGAATCCATCCGTTTCGACCTGACCGCCGAGCTGGATGCCCTGGTGCGTCCGATCGAGATCAAGGCCAGCGGCAAGGGTGTGGCCCTGCAGGTGCAGATGGATGCGGACATGGGCATCACGCTCGAGGGTGACCCGACCCGCATGCGCCAGGTGCTGACCAATCTGCTCGACAACGCCGTGAAGTTCACGAGCAGCGGCCGGGTGCTGATGCGCGTGACGGAATCGGCGTCAGGCAGCGAGATGCCGATGCTCCAGTTCGAGGTCATTGACACCGGCCCGGGCATTGCAGCCGGCCGCCTCAAAGTGTTGTTCCAGCCCTTCGTGCAGGAAGACGCGACGATCACGCGCCGATTCGGCGGCACGGGCCTTGGCTTGTCGATCTGCGCGCGACTGGTCGAGCTCATGGGCGGGGACATCGCGGTCAGCAGCACCGTCGGGCAGGGCACACGCTTCGTCGTGCGTCTGCCGCTGCGCAACGCGCAGCGGCGCAGCGAACTCGCACTCGAGCTGGATTCGGTGCCGCCCTGCGTCTGGATCGATCGCTCGGGCCGCGACGTGCAGGCCTGCACCGGCTCGCTGGGGCCGCTTGCCGATCAGGTCGAAAACATGTCCTCGGATCGGTTCGAAGAGCTGCAACGCCGGCTCGATGAGCTGTCGCATGCCTGCGTGATCATTGACTCGGCCACCCTGCAACGCTCGGATCTGGCCGCGCCGCTGCTCGACCTGGCGGCATGCCACACCGGCCTGCACTGGATCGTGATTGCCTCGCTCACCGAGGGTCAGCCGATCTCGCTGGCCGAGGTGCTGCCCGCCGAGCGCCTGCATCTGCTGGACCGGCCGGTGCTGATGCCCCAGCTGGCCAGCCTGCTCATCGAGGCCGGCACCGCAGCGCGGGAACATGCAACGGACATCACGGTCGGTACCGGCGAGGCGCTGCTGTCTGGCCTGCGCGTGCTGCTGGTCGATGACAACGAGGTCAATCGCCTGGTGGCCCAGGTGCAGCTGGCGGGCCTGGGCATGCATGTCGATACCCGCAGCACCGGTGAGGCGGCCTGGAGCACCCTGCACCTGCAGCACGATGCGATCGACCTCGTGCTGATGGACGTGCAATTGCCCGACATCGACGGGCTGACCGTGACGCGACGCCTGCGCGACTGGGAGCGCCAGAACGGCCGAACCCATCTGCCGGTCATCGGAGCCACGGCCTTCGTGCTGCCCGAGGAGCAGCGCAAGTGCCGCCAGGCGGGCATGGATGAATTCCTCGGCAAGCCGTTCCGGCCGGATGATCTGCAGGCAGTGTGCATACGCCTGCATCACGCCGGGCTGCTGCTCGGCCGGCAGCGCTTCAGTGCGGCTGCACGCAACGCCGCCATGCGCTTGAGCGCGGAATAGCGCGGTACTAGGCCGCCGAGGCAGAGGCGCTCGCTGATACGCGCCGCGACGCGGCATGCGCCAGGACCGCCAGCGCGAGCGCCGCCCACAGGTGCTTGAGTGTGTGGCCGGAAAGCAGTTCGTCACTCAAGGCGAAGATCTGTGCATCCAGCAGTTCGCAGACCTTGGCCAGGGCGTAGCAGCCGGCTGCCAGGCCCCACACCCCTCGGTGCAGCACGCCGCCGCGCATGCCTGCAGCCAGCACCGCCAGGGCCAGCATGGGCGAGAACTGCGCCAGCAGATAGGGCCGCAGATCCTGCGCGCCCCAGGCGATGCTCAGATACCAGTACACCGAACTCAGCAAGGCACCGATCGCCAGCAATGCCAGCCGAGTTCCCCGCCCCCAGCGGGCATCGACATGCTCTGCCAGCAGCACCGCCAGCAAGCCCACGGCAGTCAGGCCGATCGGTAGCCGGTCCCACAACAGCCCCCAGTGATCGGGCTCGAGGTGGTAGTAGGCCGACCCCAGACCGGTCAGCGCACACCCCAGACCGGCCAGCGCCAGGGCCGGGGCACCGGGCTGCGCCTGCCGCATCCACTGAGCTGCGGCCCAGAGCATCCACAGACCGACCAGCACAAAGGGCAGGTTCGACAGCACATCCATGGCGTAGGGCAGGCCCAGCAGGGTGCGTGTATCGGCAAAGGCGTGATAGTCCGCGGGCTGGGGAATCGGACCCGCCAGCGCCAGCGCGATCACTGCGACCGCAAACACGGCCACGAGCAGACGCTGCGTGATTGAAGATGCAGGCCGTGCCGCAGGCAGCCGGCGCGCTCCGACGTGCAACGGTTGGGGAAGAACAGCGGTCATGGGAGGCTCCTCGAAATTGTGAAGAGCCTGCATGCTCAGCGCATCGGGACTGACCCGCGAGGAAAAGCATCCCCGGTGTCGACCCACGCGACTGCGGGGCGCAGCGGGCGAGCGCGGATGAGCCCGCTCGCCCAAGCTTTTGGGGTTCCTGGATTACGCGGGAGCGCGTGGCTGGCTGCAGCACGCGCCCGGCCCCGCGCAGGCAGACTCAGATCCGCCCTTCCTCCACCGCGTGGCAGGCCACGATGCTCGCGCCGTAGAACGTGCTCTGCGGTGCCTCGGTCTTGCAGCGCTCGTTGGCATGCGGGCAGCGCGGGTGGAAGGTGCAGCCGGAAGGCGGATTGAGGGGGTTGGGCACCTCGCCGGCCACGGGCGTACGCGCCTTGCCGGTCATCTTGATGTCCGGAATGGCGTCCAGCAGCATGCGCGGGTAGGGATGGCGCGGGTGGGCGAAGATCTCGCTCTTGGGCGCGAGCTCCACCAGCTTGCCCAGGTACATCACCCCCACACGGTCGGCCACATGGTGCACCACCTGCAGGTTGTGGCTGATGAAGAGGTAGGTCAGGCCGTCGGCGCGCTGCAGGTCCTTCATCAGGTTGAGCACCTGGGCCTGCACGGAGACGTCCAGTGCGCTGGTGGGTTCGTCGCAGACCAGGAACTCCGCCTTGGTGGCCAGGGCGCGGGCGATCGACAGACGCTGGCGCTGGCCGCCGGAGAACTGGTGCGGATACTTCACGCCATCGGCCGGGTTCAGGCCGACATGCTTGAGCAGCTCGGCCACGCGGTCGGGAATCTGCGACTCGGGCAGCAGCTGATGTTCGCGGATCGGTTCGGCGATGATGTCCAGCACGCGCCAGCGCGGGTTCAGGCTCGCATACGGGTCCTGGAAGATCATCTGCATCTTCTGGCGCAGCTTGCGACCGGCCGGCGTCTTCAGCGCACTGATGTCCTGGCCTTCGAAGGTGATGGACCCCTGGCTGGTGTCGTACAGGCCGACCAGCAGGCGCGCCACGGTGCTCTTGCCGCAGCCGGACTCGCCCACCAAGGCCAGCGTTTCGCCACGGCGGATGTCGAAACTCACGCCATCGACAGCGCGCAGCAGGCTGCGCCCCTTGCGTTCGATCACGCGGTTCAGCCAGGGGGCGGACACATCAAACACCTTGGCGATGTTCTTGGCCGACAGGACGATGTCTGCCTGGGGCTGGGCGTCTTCTTTGAGTACTGCGCTCATGGGCGGCTTCAATCCACAGTGGGGTGCTTTTCGGCACCAGGAAGGCCAGATTCAAGATGGCTTTCCGCTTGTTCCATGCGGCTTTCCAGGCATTTTGGCCTGGAGAACCGCATCAATGCTTGATCTACGTTTGCGTTTCGGGGCTCAGGCAGCGGCTCTCGGCGCTTCGGCGTGCAGCCAGCAGGCCGCCTGGGTGGCGCCCGCCTGCAGCAGCTCCGGGCGCTCGGTCTTGCAGCGCGCAAACACCTGCGGGCAGCGCGGGTTGTAGGCGCAACCGGTGGGGATGGCGTTCAGGCGCGGCATCGCGCCATCAATCTGCGCCAGGCGCTCGGTCGTTTCGCCCAGCACCG
>DASSQC010000423.1:0-4568 GCA_035702705.1 Burkholderiaceae bacterium
CGGTCGAGCTTGGACAGACCATCGACCAGGTCGGCCACCGTGGCGCCGAACTTCTCGGTGATGAGTGCGCGGTCGACCTCGGTGTCTTCCAGCACGTCGTGCAGCAGGGCGGCCTGCAGGGCCTGGACGTCGAGCCGCCAGCCGGCGCAGATGCGCGCAACGGCAATCGGGTGGGTGATGTAGGGCTCGCCACTGGCGCGGACCTGACCGAGGTGGCCGGAGTCCGAGACCTTGAAGGCCTCATAGACCGCCTTGACGTCGCGTGGCGGCAGGTAGGTCTTCAGCTCCTCCGACAGTTCGGCGAAGCTGATCGCCACATCGCTGGCCGGTTTGGCAAAAGATGCCTCGACCTTGCCGGCGGCAGGTGCAGGGTCGGAGCCCGTGCTTTTGCGAAAGCGCGGTCCGAACAGGGAGCGGACGGTGTCAAGCATGTGCTACTGCCTTGTAGCACAGCGCCCTGCGGGACGCGCTCAGATGCGCAAAGCGGCCCTCAGGGCAGACGGCATTGCGAGCACGTGGCGAGGTGCAGGGGAATCGGTGGCCGGGGCGACTTGAGGGCGAATGTGTCGACTGGTGCAGCCCGCCCCGTTCCCGGCCGGTCATGCGGTACGCCTTAGATGGGCACCTTCTTGAGCATCTCGATGCCGGTCTTGCCGGCAGCCACTTCACGCAGGGCGGCCACGGTGGGCTTGTCCTTGGTCTCGATCTTCGGCGTGTGACCCTGGGCCAGCTGGCGCGCGCGGTAGGTGGCGGCCAGTGTCAGCTGGAAGCGGTTGGGGATCTGGTCGAGGCAGTCTTCAACGGTGATGCGGGCCATGGAGTCTCTCGAAAAAGGGCTTTGAGGTGCGTGGAAGTGCCGGACCCCGGGGGTCAATCAGCGAGGGTCTGGGAGCCGCCGACCCCCAGCTGCGCAAACGTGGAGGCGTAGCGCGCAGCCTGCACCGAAAAGCGGTGGCGGGTGGCGTTCACGATCGCTTCAAGTGCCCTCAAAGCGTCGCTAAACTCTTGATTAATAATAACATATTCGAATTCAGGGGCATGCGCCATCTCGCTGCCGGCGGCCAGCAGCCGGCGTGCGATCACGGCCGCGGAATCCTGACCGCGGGCATGCAGCCGGGCCTCCAGCGCCTCAATGCTTGGCGGCAGGATGAAGACCCCGACGGCATGCGGAAATTGCTTTCTGACCTGCCGCGCGCCCTGCCAGTCGATCTCCAGCAGCACGTCCTCGCCCGCGGCGGTCTGCTCGGCAATCCAGCGCTTCGACGTGCCATAGAAGTTGCCGTGGACTTCGGCGCTCTCGAGAAAGTCGTTGGCCGCCTGCATGTTCTGGAACGTGGGTACGTCCACAAAGTGGTACTCCCGGCCGTTTTGCTCGCCCGGACGCGGCGCGCGCGTGGTGTGCGAGATGGACAGCCGCACGTGCGGGTCCTTGGCCAGCAGCGCATTGACGAGCGACGACTTGCCGGCCCCCGACGGGGCCACGACCATGAATACCGATCCCTTGCCTGCCATGTGCGTTCCTGCGCGCCCGAGTTGCGGGCGCAGTCTGATGCTTATTCGATGTTCTGGACCTGCTCGCGCAGCTGCTCGATCAGGACCTTGAGGTCGATGGAGGCCTGCGAGAAACGCTCGGAGACCATCTTGGAGCCCAGGGTGTTGGCCTCGCGGTGCATTTCCTGGATGAGGAAGTCCAGGCGCTTGCCGGCTTCCTTGCCGGAAGCGAGCAGGCGATCGACCTCGTTGCAGTGCGACTGCAGGCGGTCGAGCTCCTCGGCCACGTCGATGCGCATGCCGATCATCACGACCTCCTGGCGGATGCGCTCGCGGGCCTCGTCGGCCGTGATCGCTGCACCGTTGCGTCCTGCCACCAGACCGAGCGCGGCTTCCATGCGCTCGGTGATCTTGGCCTGCGTCTGTTCAAGCACGATCGGCAGCTCGGTCTTGAGGCTTGCAGCGATGCTGCGCATCTGGGCCACGCGCTCGCCCATGGTGACGGCCAGTGCGGCACCCTCGCGTTCCCGCGCAGCGATCAGCGCTGCAATCGCACGCTGCGCAGCATCCAGCAGGGCAGGGCGCAGGGCCTCGGCGTCGAAGTTCTCGGTGGCGCGAACGCCGGGCCAGTTCAGCACGTCGCCCAGGCCGGGGTCGCGCAGATTCGGCACGGCAGCGCGTGCCTGCTGCCAGACCATCGCAAAGCGTGTCATGGCGCCGGTGTCGAGGTGGTCCGATCCGGCCGTCTGCTCGCGCTTCAGGTTGACGCGAAGCTCGACCTTGCCGCGCGCAAGGCGCGACTGCACCAGTTCGCGCAGGGCCGACTCCAGTGCGCGGACGTCGTCCGGCGCCTTGATCGTGAGATCGAGAAATCGGCTGTTGACGCTGCGGATCTCGATGCCCAGGCGCCAGCCCTGATGTTCCTGGTCGGCGTGGCCGTAGCCGGTCATGCTGCGCACGGATCGTGCGCGTTCTTGTGTGCTCATCCGGCAATTCTAGGCAACCTGTCCGGTACCGAAACCGTGCGTTCGATGTGACAGGGCGGCAGACTTCTCAAGCACTTCCGAAGGAATAGTGCTCAACTGTCTACTTTCCGCGCTTACACTCGGTGTGTATCGATTGCCCGGTCCGCTCGCGCGGGTCTGTCTGCCCAACGTATGTCCAGCAAAAGCAAAAACGCCCCCCTACCCGAAGGCATGGAGATTGCCGGGTATCGCGTGGTGAAGAAGCTGTCTTCGGGCGGCTTCAGCTTCGTGTACCTGGCCTACGACGAAGACAACAACCCGGTTGCGATCAAGGAGTATCTGCCGGCAAGCCTCGCCAAGCGCGATGAAGGGCAGCTGATTCCAGAGATCAAGGCAGAGCATCAGGCCACCTTCCGCCTGGGGCTGCGCTGCTTCTTTGAAGAAGGCCGGGTTCTGGCGCGGATCTACCACCCGAACGTGGTTCGTGTGGTCAATTTCTTCCGCGCGCACGAGACGGTCTACATGGTCATGGCCTACGAGTCGGGCCGATCCCTGCAGGAAATCATTCTCAAGTACCGCGACAAGGGCGAAAAGGAAATCCTTTCCGAAGCCTTCATCCGCAGCACCTTCATGCAGGTCATGAACGGCTTGCGCGAGGTGCATGCCAACAAGCTGCTGCATCTGGACCTGAAGCCGGCCAACATCTATCTGCGTCGCGACGGCTCGCCGATCATCCTTGACTTTGGTGCCGCTCGAACCACGCTGAACGCGGACTCCTCGCGCCTGTTCCCGATGTACACGCCGGGCTTTGCCGCACCGGAGATGTATCAGAAAGGCGGGCAGCTCGGCCCCTGGACTGACGTGTACGCCCTGGGCGCCTGCATGTTCTCGTGCATGGCAGGCCTGCCGCCGCAGGCGGCCGATGTACGCAAGGGCAACGATCGCATGGAAGCAGCCTACAAGTCGCTGCGCGGCATCTACAGCGACGAACTGATCGAGGTCACGCGCTGGTGTCTTGACATGGATCTGTCCAAGCGTCCGCAGAGCGTATTTGCGCTGCAGAAGGCCCTGACCGAGCGTGTGACCGAGGACGTCAAGCCGCCCTTGTTTGCGCGCATCATGAGCTCGGTTCGCCACGTGCTGAACCGCCGTCAGCGCAGCGCCGAGCAGGTGGTCAATCCCAAGCATCAGCAGGCAACTGCGCTGCTCTGGGGCAACAAGAAGAGCAAGATCGCGCGTTCGGGCAACACGCCGGCCCAGGTCGGCCTGCAGGAGCCCGCCCAGACCGAGAACAAGACCCTGGACAGGGTCTGAGGTCTGCGATCCATGCGCTTTTCGGTCTTTCAGGATTCACGTCGCGGCGGCCGCCAGGTCAACCAGGACCGCATGGCCTACCAGTTCACCAAGGAGGCGCTCCTGCTCGTGGTGTGCGATGGCATGGGCGGCCACTTCGGCGGCGAGCTCGCGGCGCAGCTGGCCGTCGAAGTGATCACCAGCCGGTTTGCCGAAGAGGCGCTGCCGTTCCTGCGCAACCCATCGGCCTTCCTCGAGGAGGCCTTCGTGGATGCACACAACGCGATTGCCGAGCGCACGATTGCGCAGAAGTTCCCCGAATCGCCCCGCACCACAGCGGTGGCCTGCGTGATCCAGCACGGTACGGCCTTCTGGGCGCATGCCGGCGATTCGCGTCTGTATGTATTCCGCAAGGGGCGACAGCTGCTGCGCACCCGCGACCACTCCAAGTTCGAGCTGCTGCAGGCGCAGGGCGTGGTCATGGGCATGGATGCCGCGCATCACCCCGATCGAAACAAGCTGTTCAATTGCCTGGGCTCGCCGCAGACTCCGCTGGTGGAGCACGGCACGCCAACCGTGCTCAAGAACGGCGATCGCCTGCTGTTGTGCTCGGACGGCGTGTGGTCCAACCTGCACGATGACGAGATGGCGCGCCTGCTTGGCCATGATGACGTGGCCAAGGCCGTGCCGGTGCTGCTCGATCAGGCAGTGATCGAAGGTGGCAGCAGCTGCGACAACGCCACCGCACTGGCTGTGCACTGGGCCGGCATGGGCGCTTCGCCCGACTTCGAGGGGGCGTCCACGCGCACCGGCGGCTAT
>DASSQC010000424.1:0-6648 GCA_035702705.1 Burkholderiaceae bacterium
AGCAGGGAGAACACGGCCGCGGCATCCGTGGAGGCGACGATGGCACCGAGCAGCAGGGCCAGGGGCCAGCCGAAGCCGAAGAGCAGCTTGGCGGCTGCCGCAACGATGCCCGCCGTCAGTGCGACCCCCAGGGTGGCCAGCGCCAGCGAGGGGGCCAAGGCCACGCGGAAGGTGCGGTACTGCGTCCGCAGCCCGCCGTCGAACAGGATGACGCCCAGCGCCAGGTTGCCCACCAGCAGGGCGACACTGAAGTCATTGAAGGCAATCCCGCCCGGGCCATCCTCACCGGCCAGCATGCCCACCACCAGGAAGACCAGCAGGAAGGGCACGCCAAAGCGCGAGGACAGTCCGCCCAGCACGATGCCGGCGGCCAGCAGCAGCGCGCCCACCAGCAGGATGAGGTTCGGATCGAGGGAGCCCATGGGCCGAATCCTCGCATGAAGCGCGCCAGATGCACCGCTGCGGCGCATCACCATGGGGTTTCACCGGGGTCAGGCTCGCGTCCATTCCTGCGGCAGACTTGCTATTTCGGACGACCGTGCTAAATTGCATCCATGGAAGCACGCACCGAAAAAGCCGAGCTCACCCGCGCCGCCATCGTGGACGCCGCGCTGGAGCTGGCCGCGGACAACGGCCTGGATGCGCTGTCGATCAACGACGTGGCGCAGAAGCTGGGCATGTCCAAGAGCGGCGTGTTCTCGCGTGTGGGCTCGCGCGAGGCCTTGCAGCTGGCCGTGCTCCAGGAATATGCCGACCGCGTAACGCGCGAGGTCTTCGTGCCGGGCATGCGCGAGCCGCGCGGCCTGCCCCGTCTCGATGCCTTCCTGCGCAACTGGCAGGCCTTCATCCAGCGCTCCGCCCAGGGCTGCGGCTGCCTGTTCGTCTCCGGCGCCTTCGAGTTCGACGACCGGCCCGACAGCCCGCTCAAGGAGGCCATCCGCGAGGGCACGCTGCGTCTGCGCGCTGCCCTGCGGCGCACCATCATCCAGGCGGCCGATGAAGGCCAGCTGCAGGCTGGCACCGACCCCGAGCAGCTGGTCTTCGAGATCCACAGCCTGATGATCGGCGTGATGCATGACCTGCGTTTCCTGCGCGAGCCGCGTGCTGCAAGCCGCATCGCAACCGCCTATCACCGGCTGATCGACAGCTATCGCCGCCCGAGCAGTACGCACTGACGCGGCGCACCGACCCGGCCCAGGCCCCTTTCCGAATCCGAAACCCGACCTAGCAGCGCCAGACTGCCTCTTCCCTCCCCGCAACCCGTATCGCACAAGCGTGCGAAAAAGGAACTCAAAGCCATGTACACCCTCTTCGCCCTCCTCTTCGCCCTCGTGGGCGGTCGCATCCTGACCCAGGCCGCCAGCACCTTCGTGCAGGTACCGAGCCGCAACGACGACCTCGCCTGGTGGTGAAGCCATGAGCAGCTCGCAAGGACTGCCGCTGGCGCTGCGCCTGTCGGTGCACGGCATTCGCGGACTGGGCCGCATCGATCATGAATTGGCCGGCCGCTGGGCCATGCGCCTGTTCTGCACGCCGCTGCCCCCGAAGTGGGCCGTGAATGCCAAGCTGGCCCGGTGGCCCTGGCCGGAATCGGTTGAGCGCGAGTCCCTGCCCTTCCAGGGTGAGACCCTGCGCGTCTATCGGCTGGCCCCGGCTGACGGCACGCCGCGTCGGGGTCGAGTGCTGCTGACCCACGGCTGGGCAGGCGCCGCGCGGCAGTTCGTCCCCATGGCCCGTGCACTGAGCCGGGCCGGCTTCGAAGTGCATGCGCTGGACCACGTGGCGCACGGCCGGTCCAGCGGCTTGTCCACCCATCTGCCGCAGTTCATGCAGGCGCTTGAGTACATCGGGCAGCTGCGCGGACCGTTCGATCTGGCGGTCGGCCACTCGATGGGTGCAGGCGCCATGGCCATGGCGCTCGCTCGCGGACTCAAGGCGCGCGGCTTCGTGTCGATCGCCTCGCCCACCAGCCTGCAGACCGTGCTGCACGAGTTTGCCCGCGGCGTGCATCTGCCCGAATCGCTCGTGGGTCCGATGCAGGCCGCGCTCGAGGCGCGGACTGGCGTGCGCCTTGCGAGCCTGGAGGCTGCACAGAACGCGTCTCGGCTGGCTCTGCCGGTGCTGCTGGTGCATGACCGCCAGGACCGCACGGTGCGCTACACCAACGTCGAACGTCTCCAGGCGCTGATCCCGCACGCCAGGCTCGTGAGCACGGACGGCCATGGTCACAATCGCGTCCTGGCCGCCGATGAGGTGATTGCGGCGGTGCTGGAGTTCGCCGGGATGACGGCAACCCCTGGCGCCATGCGCGAGGGCATGGCGGTGCAAGCGGGGGCCTAGCGCTGGCTTGCGCGTTTCAGCACCGCGTGAATCTGCTGCATGCTGAAGGGCTTGGCGAGGTAGTCGTCCATGCCCGCGGCGATGCAGCTCTCGCGGTCAGACGCCATGGCGTTGGCGGTCAGGCCCACGATCCACAGGCGCTGGCCGCCATGCTGCGCCTCTCGCGCACGGATCAGGCTGGTGGCCGTCAGCCCGTCCATGACCGGCATCTGCCAGTCCATGAGCACCACATCGAAACTCTGCTCGGCCGTGATCTCCACCGCCTCGCGCCCGTTGTTGGCCACCACCACGGCATGGCCTTCCTCGCCGAGCATGGCGCTGGCCACCATCTGGTTGACGGCGTTGTCTTCCACCAGCAGCACACGCAGACCATCGGGCGCGGGTGAAAAGGTGTCGGCAAAGGGCACGCTTGCAGCCTGCGGCTGTGCCAGCTCCACGGTGGCCAGGGGCAGCTCGAAGCTGAACTCGCAGCCTTCTCCCAGCTGGCTGGTCAGCTGCATCTGGCCGCCCATGCGCTGCACCAGTTCACGCGCAATCGACAGGCCCAGGCCCGTGCCGCCGTAGCGGCGCGTGGCGCTGGTGTCGGCCTGCCGGAAGGGCTCGAAGATCTCGCGTTGCGCAGCCGGCGCGATGCCCGGGCCGGTGTCGCGCACCGCAAATCGGATGAGACCCTCGGCGGCGCCCGGCTCGACGGCCAGCGTCACCGTGCCTTGCTCGGTGAACTTGATGGCATTGCCCAGCAGATTGCCCAGCACCTGGCTGATGCGCACGGCATCGCCCTGCACCACCCCGGGCAGGCGCGGGTCGACGCGCACATGCAGCTGGATGTCCTTCTCGTGGGCCGAGGCCGCAAACAGCTCGCCCACCTCGGAGATCGTGCGCGCCAGGTCAAAGGGCTCGAGATCGAGCACGATCTTGTCGGCCTCGATCTTGGAGAAGTCGAGAATGTCGTTGAGCACCTTGAGCAGCACCCGCCCGGAGCCGGCCAGCACCTGCACCAGGTCGCGCTGCTGCGGAGCCAGCTCGCTGCGCAGCAGCAAGTCGGCCACGCCCAGGACGCCATTGAGCGGCGTGCGGATCTCGTGGCTCATGTTGGCCAGGAAGCGCGAGCGTGCCTCCAGGGCGGCTTCGGCCATCTGCTTGGCGCGGCTGAGTTCGGCGGTGCGCTCGGCCACGCGCTGTTCCAGGGAGCTGCGCGCCTCTTCCAGCGCGATGTTCAGCTCCTCGAGCCGGGTGCGATCGCGCTCGGCCTCCGCCTGCCGGAGCTGGGCCGCCTCCTGGGCAATGCGCGACTGCTCGAGCTGGTGATCCATCTCGAGCAGCGCGCGCTGCGAGCGCAGGCTGCGGTTCACCAGCTGGTCGCGCATGTGATAGGCGTCGCGCTGCGCGTGCAGCGCGGTGCGGTAGTCCTGCAGGGCCTCCGAGGCGCTGCCGACCACGCCGTACATCTGCATGAGGTCGTAGGGCACGTCGAACTGCTGCTGGCTGCGCAGCAGGTCGATGCGCTTCTGGCAGAGATCGCGCGCTTCCTCGTAGCGGCCCTGGGCCATCAGCAGACGGCCCTTGACCCAGGTCCAGAGCGTGGCGTTCGGGCCGGCGGCGGAGTCGCTGACCACGCCCTTGTCCAGCCAGGCCTCGGCCTCGTCGAGCTGCCCGACGGCGAGATAGGTCATCGCGATCTCGGCATTGAGCTCCGGCAGGCGGTTCGGATCGACCTTGGCGGGATCGAACATGTAGGCCTGCAGCACCTCCATGGCCTTGCCGTGCTCGCCCTTCTGGTAGTAGGCGCCCAGCAGGTTGGCCACCGAGGTGCCGATGGCCAGACGCGAGCCCACGCGATTGGCGAGATCCAGCCCGCGGATCATGAAGGGCAGGGCCTCCTCGGTGTTGTAGAGCTCGAAGAGCACGCTGCCCAGGTTGCCCACCGCCACCGACTCCAGGGCGATGTCGCCGCGCTGCTCGGCCAGCTCCACGCCGCCGTAGTAGGTCCGCAGTGCCACCTCGAAGCGGCCCAGCAGGCGCGAGTTGATCGAATGCGAGATGTGGGTGCAGAAGGGGTCGGGCCAGCCGCGCTGCGCATGCGGGATGCGCATCAGCCGGTCGCTGATCGCCCAGGCCTCCTCGGTCCGGCCCAGACGCCGCAGTCGGATGCTGTCGGCCTCCTCGCACATCCACAGGCCGCGCTGATCGCCCAGGCTCGTGAAGCGTGCGCGCACATCCTCGAGCTTCTTGAGCGCAAGCTCGCGATCGCCGTAGCGGATATGGCCGAAGGCCTCGTGGAATCGGCCCCAGGCCTCCAGCGCCGGCTTGAGCTGCATCGCCGCCAGTTCGGCGGCACGCGTACCCAGCTGCGCAGCGCCAAGCGGCTCCAGATAGATCCAGAGCCAGGCCTGATCAATGAGTGCTTGCGGATCCTTGAGCGTCTGCAGCGCCTGCTGCAGGTCGAGCCTCTCCATGCTGCTGCCCCTGTACGCGGCCAGGGTGTCGCCCCTGTGCCGCAATGTTCGAGTGTATGGGTCAGCCATGCTGGTGCGCAGCGGCCGATGGCGCGAATTGCAGGGGATTCATCGCGCTTCGTGCAGCACGGACGTCGATCCTTCAACAATGTGGAAATTGTTTCTTCCGCCGGCAATACATGCTGCCGGGAAGAGGCCGACGCACTCAGGCAACTCAGACAAACGGCCCGGTGATGGCCACCGTGTAGCCCGGCCGATAGACATTGGCGAACAGGGTCTTGCCGTCCGGGCTGAAGCAGGCGCCCGCCCACTCGGCACCCTTGAAATTGCCGATGAAGCCCATCTCGCCGGCCAGCTCGGTGTTGTTGCGCGCCAGTTCAAACAGTTCGCCCTGCCGCGTCAGGCCATACAGGCGCTGCACCGGCGCGCCGGAGTCCTCGCAGATCACGATGCTGCCCGTCGGGCTCAGGCAGATGTTGTCCGGGTAGTCCAGCACGCGGGCGCCCGGGCTTTCGTAGAACAGCTCCAGCCGCTGCTGCGAGGGCACGAAGCGGAACACCTGCCCGGCCCTGGCGTCGCCGCCATCGGTGGAGGTGAAGAAGATCTCGTCCGGCCCGACGAAGACGCCCTCCAGCCGCGTGAACAGGCTCGCGCCCTGGGCGCGGCCCTGGCGCAGCACGCCCAGGGTGCTGCCGGCATTCGAGCCGTCTGCAGCAGCCTCCCAACCCTGCTCCGGCCGCTCGATGTCCACCCAATCCACATCAAAGCGCTGCCCCGGCTTCAGGCCCGTGCGCAGATCCGGGTGGGTCTTCACCCGCAGGGCCTGCAGGCGGCCGCCTGCGCTCAGCTTGCCGCGCTGCCTGGGGATGAAACGGTAGAAGCCGGCGGGGCGGTTGTCTTCCGTGAGATAGACCGTGCCGTCGCTTGCGTCCACCACCGCAGCCTCGTGGATGAACTGGCCCATGGCCGTCAGGGGCCGGGCGTTGGACACCCCCTCGGCCGGCACCTCGAACACAAAGCCATGCGCGCGCTCCAGCCGGACCATCCGCCCGCGCCGCAGACCGCTGTGCCCGGCCGGCGACACCGTTTCCTCGCAGCTCAGCCAGCTGTTCCAGGGCGTGGTGCCGCCGGCGCAGTTGACCAGCGTGCCCGACAGCGAGCCGCGCGCCTCCAGCAGCTTGCCGGCACGCCGGTCGTAGCGCAGCGTGACGGTGCCGCCGCCGCAGGGCGCGTCGTAGTGGCTGGCGGCCGGGCCGAAGCTGCCGTCCTGGCCAAAGATCTCGTGATTGCGCACCAGCGTGAATACCTCGCCGTCCACCTTCACGATGCCCATGCCGTCGGCCGCGCCGGGCATCGGCTCACCCGTGCCCGCCAGCGTCTCGCCCGCCCAGGCAAAGCTGCGGTAGCTGAAGCCCTCGGGCAGCATCAGCAGCGGCAGCCCGGTGGTCTCGTCCTTGACGGGAAACAGCGGACCGTAGCCGGAGGCGCCAAGCGTGCGTTGACCGACCGCCTTGGGCGTGGCGGCCAGGGCAAAGGCCGCGGCCAAGGGGCTGGCCGCCAGCGCGGCGCCCCCTTGGAGCAGGCGGCGACGGGCGTGAGACAGGGCAGGATCAGTCATGGGCGGTTGGGGGCACGCGGCAGGCGGTGGAGGCAGCGAATGGAATCACATCGGGCCGATCAAGCTGGGCGCAGCATGCCCGGGTGCCCGCCAAGCAGCAAGCCTTGGGGGTCATGCATTCCATTTTTGTCCGTTATTGATGCTTATTGACGAACAAGAATGCGGCTTTCCGCTTGTCTGCAGGACTTCTTCGGCATTTCTGCGCGTGTCTCATTTGTGTCCGAATCTGCAATC
>DASSQC010000425.1:0-2930 GCA_035702705.1 Burkholderiaceae bacterium
CCATGGCGGACGGATTCAGGGTGTCGAACTCGCTCATGCGCCACCTCCAAAGACTTGGACCCTGGAGAACTTGCACGCCGGCGAGGCATGCCCCACACGGATCACCTGGCTCGGCTCGCCCTTGCCGCAGAAGGGCGTGCCCATGACTTCGAGCGTGCTCGCATCACCCACAGCCGACAGGCTGCGCCAGAAGGTGCTGGACACACCGCGATAGCCGGGGTTCTTGACCACCTCGGCCAGCTGGCCCTTGCGGATCACCTGCCCGTACTCGCAGCTGAACTGGAACTTGTTGCGCGAGTCGTCGATCGACCAGGAGCAGTTGGTGTGCATCAGCACGCCGTATTCCACCGAGGCGATCATGTCATTGAGCGTGCTGCTGCCGGCTTCCACATTGAGGTTGCTCATGCGGTCGATGGGGGCCCGGTTCCAGCTGGCCGCACGCGTGGTGGATACGCCGCCGATGTCGGCGCGCAAGGCCCGGGCACGAGCCTGGCTGATCGTTCCGCCCAGCGGTCGCACCAGGATGCCGTCCCGGATGATGTGGTGCCGCTCGGCAGGCGCGCCGTCGTCATCGAAGGCAAAGCGCGCGAATTCGGCTTCGCGCGTCGGGTCGTAGGTCACGTTCAGCAGCGCACTGCCGTACTGATAGTGGCCGAACATGTCGAGCGTGACGAAGCTGGTGCCGGCAAAGTTGCGCTCATCACCGAGGATGCGATCGAGCTCCAGGGGGTGGCCGATGCTCTCGTGGATCTGCAGCATCATCTGGTCGGGCATCAGGATCACGTCCATCTCGCCGGCCGGGCAGTTGGGTGCGGCCACCAGCTGCAGGGCCTCATGCGCCACGCGCGGTGCGTCGCTGTAGAAGCGGGCGCGGTCCAGCACCTCCAGGCCACCCTGCTGGCAGTAGCCGTTGTACTGGCCGGCCGCGGTGCGGGTCTGCGTGTCGCCGTGCTTGCTGGCCACCGCGGTGATGTTCGGGATGACGAAGTCCCAGCGCTGCAGGGCCTCGCCCCCCTCGCTGGTGACGTAGGCCTGCTCGGTCTGCAGGGTCCAGAGCGAGGCACTCCAGTCGACGATGGCATCGTCCACCTTGGCGGCTGCGCACACGCTGCCCAGCAGGTCGTACTTCTCGGCCAGGCTCAGACTCGATACCGGGCGCTGGGTCGCGCTTGCATAGCGGCCTTGGGGCTTGGGCATGGCCACCTGCCGATAGTCGAACACCGTCTTGCCGGCCACGGCCTGCGCAGCCTCCTTGGCGCGGGCAAAGGCGGCGCGCAGGCCGCTGTCACTCGTGTCTGAGGTCGCGGCATAGCCCAGGCCACCGCCATCCATGACGGTGACCATCACGCCAGCGTCGCGGCTGCGGCTTGGCGCCTCAGCCACGTTCTGGCGCACCTGGAGTTGTTCGGAGCATTCGGTCACGGCGCGGGCGGACCAGAAATCGCAGCCGGGTGCAGCGGCCCGGGCGCGGTCAAGCAGTGAGGCAGAAGACATGATTCGTCCAGAAAATGACGTTCCGGAAACTTAACAGGCCTCGCGCGCACGGCGGCGCGGGCCGCGTACTGCGCCAGATGACGAAACTGCGCCGCATTCGATCGACTCCGGATTCCCCGAGCCGGCTCGAGGCCGTACAGTCGACGGATGACCGCGACCCCTGATGCGACCCCCGATGCATTGCGCGCCGCCCGCGACGCGCTTGCAGCCTGCTGCAAGGCTGCAGCCCGCCCGTTTCTGGCCCTGCCGCCGCTGAGCATGGAGACCCAGGACGCGCTGATGCAGCACTTCCGGCTGCAGGCCGCCCCGGGCACCCAGAGCGCCCCTCTGTACTGGGCGTGCGAGCACCGCTTCATGAGCAGTCTGGCCGCTCAGATCCAGATGCGTGCGGCACGGGCCTGCGAGCGCATGCTGTCGCCGGCAGCCGCCCCCGGTCCGGCGCAGCCGTCCCAGCTGGCGCTGGCCGACGCCGGCGAGATCGAGCGCGATCTCGCGCTGACCGTCTGGAGCGCGCGCCTGCCGCCGGAGCTGATGCAGATCGAGGAACAGATCGCCTACCAGATCCGCCGCGCCCTGCGCTCGGTCGAGGGCCAGCGGCCGGGCCTCACGCCCGACCAGCAGCCGTTCACGGTGCGTCGACTGACCCTGGACATCACCACCCTGTGGGATGAATGCGCGCAGCCGCACGGCGGCGGCGTGCTGATGTTCAAGCGCCATGCCGCGGCGCTGCAGACCGTGCTGACGGACGCGCTGCGCGGTGTGCTCGAGGTGCTCGACAGCCGCTACCCGATTCCCGTGCCGCGCGGCCTGCCCCAGCCCGAAGCACCGGCCGCTGCCGACACGCCGGCCGAACTGGCGGCCGACGATCCCCTGCACGCGCTGGTGCTGTTCACCGCCCCGGAACTGGCCGACGCGCTCTCCGACCGGATGGCGGCGCTGCGCACGCGCGGCCGTGGCTCCGACCTGCAGCCCGAGGTCGAGCGGCTTGCGGCGCAGCGCAGCGCAAGCGCGCCACCGCCTGCGCGCTTCGAACCGGAAACCCTGGTGCGACGCACCCGCACCCTGTTCGAAGAACTGCAGCAACTGCCGGACCTGAGCCGCTTCGACCCCTCGCAGGTTGAAACCCTGCGGCTGCTGTCACGCGTGTTCCTGATCCTGATGCGCGACACAAAACTGCATCCGGAACTGCACACCGAGCTGGAGGATCTGCAGGCGCCGCTGCTGCGCGTGGCCCTGCGCGACCCCGAGTTCTTCACCGACTTCGACCATCCGGCACGCCGAGCAGTCGCCCAGCTGATCGCCAGCGGCATGAACCGCCGCGTGGGCGAGGCGCAGCGCGTGGAGCAGCTGCGTGCCGCCCTGCGCAGTGCAGCGCTGCTGCTGGCCCAGGCGCGCCGGCAGGCGCCGGCCCAGGCCGCCCGGCAGGCCGATGCCGA
>DASSQC010000426.1:0-3746 GCA_035702705.1 Burkholderiaceae bacterium
AGGGCGGTCTGCATGTAGGCACTCAGACTGGCCCAGCGAAACGGCACACCGGTCAGCGGTGTCGATGCCGTGAGAATCACGCGGCTGTCAGGGTTCTGCGCACTCACAACGGTCTGCGCATTCCAGCTCGCGATCGTGGAAATGGCACCATTCGTCAGGCCGAAGCCCTGCACCACGCCACGGAAGGTCGGAGTTGCATCGAAGCCAGCCCGAACGACCTTGAAGTCGCTCGCAGAGGTGGTCAGCGCACTGGCCGCCCCGCCGGTGGCCGCATTCTGCGCGAGGATCTCCGCGACGATGCGTTGGAAGGCGCTGGTCAGCGCCTTCTGGTCGGTTGCAGGAAAGAGGTCGCCGCGAGTGTTCACCGCAGCGTGCCACAGGTCGTACTCGCGGTTGGTCAAGGTGCCGCCTTCGGGCAGGCTGGGCCACTGCCGGGTGCCGGACACAATCTGGGCGAATGCCGGGCCTGCGGTGGTATTGCCGCCCCATGCCGGATTGGTCAGATCGCCCGCTTCGCCGAAGCCAATGCCGTAGAGCACCAGATGCTGCCAGGTCGCCGGATTGTTCTTGGGGTTCCAGTATTCATCCAGCGTGGTCGTGCCATAGGTCTCGGTGCCACTTTGCTTGGTGATCTTGGGCACGTTGTTGATCCAGCCCGGCCCCGTTTGCAGGTCGGTGGCCCAGTACTGGAACGCCACATCGGAGAGGTTCTGGTCGCCGCCGTTGTTCGGCCCGCGATACGGTGCGGTGACGGTATAGGCCGTGCCATCCGGAAGGACTCGCGCCTGGTTGTCGGCATTGCCGTATCCCGCGGCACCCTCGTTCCACTGGCCGTCCGTGAACATCACGTGATAGGAACGGCGGCAGCTCAGGATCGGCGCCTCAGAGGCGCTCGACATGGGCGTGGGGCGGTCGGCCCAAGGGCTGCCCACACCGGTCGTCAGCATGTAGTTGCCGGCCCGCCGGTAGGCTGCACGCAGGGGCGTGCCCCCGCTGGCCCCGACCTGCTGCACCCAAGTGAAGAACGCGTCTCGATGCGCGCCTTCGAAAGACTGGATGGAGCGTGACTGCGCACATGTGTTGTTCAGAGGGAAGGTGGAACCGGAGCAGATGTTGTTGAGCGCCTGCCAGGCCACACGGAAGCGGCCATCTGGCACGATGGACGGGCTGAACGCCGTCATTACGGAGGCCTTCATGGCCATCTGCCGGGTGCGGTAGAACCCGTACCAATTGATGTAGTTGCGGCGCTGGACGTCATCGGTGAGTGCGCCGTACGCGTCGCGGAAGCGTTGAGCAACGTCATTGGTGTTGAGCCGCACCGTATTGGTGTTGGCATACGCATTGCTGTACGCGCGCGGCAGCGTGGTATCCGCCCGGAACTGCAGCCCGTTTGAGCCCGGCGGCACGATGTATGTCTCCGTCGGGTCGTACGGAATCTCGCCCGTCATGGAGCCGGAGTCGTCCAGCGTGACGATCACATTAGGCGGCGGTGGCGTGACGGACGTGGGCGGGACCTGCATCAGCCCGAGGGCGGCAAACGCGGGGGCCGCCATCGCGGCCAGCACGCTGGCACTGATCTGACTCAAAGCAAAACCGGGGAAGCGACGCATGACAGGCAACCTCAATGAGGAATCAGGGCTGATACAGCTCTTGCAGAGTGACGACCGTGTTCGGATTGCGCCCGCTGGCGCGCACGGTGATGCGATACAGGATGGCTTCGGGGTTGATCGTGTTCTGGAACACCTCGACCCAATAAACGGGGCGCGCAGCCGTGCCAGTCTGCGCAGCGATCGTGGCCCAATCGGCGCCGGTGAACTCGCCGAACTGCGCATGCTCCTGACCCGGTCCGCCGACGGGGCCGAGCGGCCGCAGCCAGGGGTTCACAAAGCCGGCGTCGGCATACGAGGCGGGAAGATAGAAGCACCAGCCCCGACCGCATGAACCAGAGGGAATGCTGAAGCCCTTGTCCTTGTCGGGGCGGACATCGGCGTTGCGGCATGCCGGATTCGCTAAGCAGGCCTGGCCGTCGGATCGGACACCGACGATGTCCTGCTGCGCATCTCGAATCGTGGCCTCGGCCAGCTGGTAGGCCCGTGCCCGGTCGAGGTCGTTGCCGGCCACCCGCTCATTGAGCGTCGAGGAACGCAGCACCGCCGTGGCCAGGACGGTGAGCACGATCAGGAAGATCAGCGCGGAGAACAGTGCAAAGCCGCGCTGACGGGCGTGTGTGCGGTCGGTCATGGGATGGCATTCCCGGGGAAGATGTTTCCAGTCGTTCCGTTGCGCAGGTTGACTGAGGTCCGGAAGAGGCGATGAACGCGGTTATCGGACGGAAATGCGGCTCCGCGGCAGTTCACGCCCGGCGTGCGGCCACTGATGGTGTTCGCATCGAACGAAACGACTTCAAGGCAGATGTCCACTGAACGTACCGTCCGCCAGTTGGTCACCAGATCGGCGGTGACATAGCTCGAGACGGCGCCCTCATCCGGGCCGGCTGCAACGCCATAGACCACCTGCATGTCAACCACCTGTGCTGCGATGGGTGCAGCCGGGGCCGCCCCGGCGCCGCCATTGCCCTGGCACTGAAGCTGGCCATCTGCACTGATCGAGAAGGTCTTCACGACAAGGTTCGCGCCAACGTTCTGGCCCAGACAATCGGCGCCCGTCAAGGTGGCTGCGTTGTAGGGCTGGTCGCTCACATAGCTGACCACCAAGCGATCGGGCTGTGCGCCCCCCTCGGTACCTTGGACCGGCACCGCCAGGGGATTTGCTGCCGGAGGAAACCGCACCACCGCGTTCGGGGTGGCTGGATTGAACTGCGGCGCACCGGCCATGCGGATGTTGCGGGTCAGGATCTCGACGGCCAGACGCCCCGTCTCAAAATTGCGTGACTGATCGTCGCTCACGCGGAAGCCCTGGCGAGCCACGAGATACAGCGACCCGGCAGCGACCGTTACCAGCAGCCCGACCGCCAGCGACACAAGCAGTTCAATCAGGGTGACGCCTTGCGCCTTGCGCAGGTTGCGGCGGTTCATGGCTGGAACTCCACCAGCAGACATTGCGCCTCAGGCGGCGCAGTCGCCGGGCAGCGCGCATCGCGCCCCAGGCCCGTCAGATCCTTTTCGGCCCACATCACCGTCACCCGGTATGGAGACCCAACACCCGCTCCGATCTGGGTCACGGTGCCGCGCCCTTCAGGCAGCGCTGCGGCAAGCTCGGTGAGCCATTGGTTCAGGTGCAGACTCGCGAGCTGCTGCGGCGTGCAGGGCGCGCCGCAATTGGGCGCTGCCGGCACATTGCCGGGAATGGCTGCGTAGGGAAAATTGAAGACGTAGTTGCCGGCGCCGACGCCGGGCATGTTGGATCGCATGCGATCGGTCAGGCTGGTTGCGAGTTGCACGGCATTCGATCGCTGCTGCGAGACCTGGTTGAACTTAATGGTGCTCAGCTGCACGCCGGCCACGCCGATGGCGCCAAGACTGAGCACGACGAGTGCGACCAGAATTTCGATTAGTGAGAGACCTGCTTGGCGCGACATAGATACGTTCATGGGAGAGCCCTGCATGCTGCGAAGCGGGGGTCAGTGTCGTAGCTCCGCTCATCCAACGCAGAGGCGCGTCCTGCCAAAGCGACGCAAACAACGCGGTTCTCCTTGGCCCCTGACGGTGACGACGTGTTTCTCACGGTCAGTCTCGTTCCAGCTGAGAGTCCGCTAAGCATGCCGTTTGGTGCAAAGCGGATCTGCG
>DASSQC010000427.1:0-3557 GCA_035702705.1 Burkholderiaceae bacterium
GACCAGCTTGAACACCAGTCCGCCCACGGTGGCGAGGATCAAGGGGTTCTGGGAAAGTTCGCGCAGCAGCGCCCGCAGGCTGGTGCCGCCGTGCCGGACAGGGGCCAGCCCCAGCACGGCAAAGATGTTGCACAGAGGGACGTTGAAGGCGATCACCAGCGCAAACAAGGCGGTGGCCTGGGCCGGCGGCTCCAAGCGGGATGCCAGCGACAGCGCCACGTAGCTGTTGAAGCGAAACGCCGTCTGTGCCAGACCAGCCCATTGCGCAAAGCGGATTGCATCGGCACGCAGCATGGGGCGCATCCACCAGCCCAGGCACACGCCGGTGCCGGTCACCAGCAGGCTGGCCATGATCAAGGCGCTGGCCGCACCCGGATCCACTGGTGCCCGGGCCACCGCCGTGAACAGCAAGGCCGGAAAGAGCACGAAGTACACCAGCCGCTCGGCCGCCTCCCAGACGTTGCGCCCGAACCAGCCCGCCTGCATGAGCGTGAACCCGAGCGCAATCAGCAGCATGTCGGGAATCAGCAGGGCGAACGTGGCCATGAAGCAGGAAGGAGGATCGGAACAGCCCGGCATTGTGGACTGCCTGGGCGGCTCGGCGGCCTCCTCGCGGTCCCTGTATAATCTTGGTTTTCGCCGGTGTAGCTCAGTTGGTAGAGCAGCGCATTCGTAATGCGAAGGTCGTAGGTTCGACTCCTATCTCCGGCACCAGACACGCAAGGCCGCCTCCGGGCGGCCTTGCCGCTTTTCGGACGGCTGCGTAGGCTGGCTTGGCCAAGAGCGCCAGCCCGGTTTCAGGCCTCTGGGCCGCTGCGAACCAGATGGAGCGCACCCCGGCGGCGCGACAGCACCAGCCCCTCATGCTCGCAGCGCGGGCCGTCGGCCTCGCCGCGGCTCAGCTGGTCGATCATGGCCAGCAGCCGTGCGCGCGTCGGCGGCCTGGCCCCGGCGCGCGCCAGCCAGCGCCTGAACACGGTGTGCTGCACCGCGGCCGGCCAGCGCTCCCAATCCGCGAGACGCAGGGTTGCATCGTCCGGCTGGGTGTCCAGCAGACGGTCGGCAAACCAGTCCAGCGCAGCCTGCGCCTCATGCGCAAGCTCTGCCGCGCGCGGCAGGCTGCTGGCGGCCCGCGCATCCACCTCCTGCATCAGAGGCCAGAGCCGGTGCCGTACCGCATTGCGACGCAGGTCGGTGTCCCGGTTGCTGGGGTCCTCGATCCAGGATTCGCCCAGCGCCTGCAGAGCGGCTTCCAGATCGGCGCGCCGTAGATCGAGAAGGGGCCGCAGGAGCGTGATGCCCTCACGCTGCATCCGCCGCGGCATGCCCAGCCCCAGCGGACCGGTACCGCGCATCAGATGCAGCAACAGGGTTTCGGCCTGGTCGTCGGCATGGTGTGCCAGCAGCAGCACGCCGATGCCGGCATCCTTGCACGCAGCCAGCAGCGCGGCACGGCGCAGCGCCCGGGCCCGCTCCTCGAGGTTCGCCTGACCAGCGGCCAGTCCCTGCAGCACCCGGACATCGAGCGCTACCCCGAGGCGCCCGGCCACGCTGCCCGCATGCTCGACCCAGAGCCCGGCCTCGGCCGCAATCCCGTGGTTCACATGCACGGCCAGCACCCGATCGGGCCCCAGGCCCTGCACGGCTGCCCAGAGCAAGGCGGTGGAATCGCATCCGCCCGAAAACCCGACGGCCACCCGCTCGCCCGCAGACAAAACGGGCGCTACGGTTTCCCGCAGCGCCCGAATCAGGGGTGCCGAGCTCGGCGGAAGATCAGCTTTCTGCAAGCGTCTTGAACTTCCCGTAGCTCATCAGGCGCTCATGCCGGGCAGCCAGCAGTTCCTTGGGCTTCATGCCCTGGAACTGGCGCAGGGCGTCGAGCAGCGCGCGCTTGAGCATGGCCGCCATCTGCTTGGTGTCGCGGTGAGCCCCACCCAGCGGCTCGTTGACGATACGGTCGACCAGACCGAGCGCCTTGAGGCGATGCGCAGTCAATCCAAGCGCCTCCGCGGCGTCCGGCGCCTTGTCAGCCGTCTTCCAGAGGATGGAGGCGCAGCCCTCGGGCGAGATCACGCTGTAGGTGGAGTACTGCAGCATCAGCACGAGGTCGGACACGGCAATGGCCAGCGCGCCGCCGGAGCCGCCCTCACCGATGACGGTGCTGATGATGGGCGTCTTGAGCTGGGCCATCTCGTACAGGTTGTGGCCGATGGCTTCGGACTGGCCGCGCTCCTCGGCGTCGATGCCGGGAAAGGCGCCGGGGGTGTCGATGAAGGTGAACAGCGGCAGCTCGAACTTCTCGGCCAGCTTCATCAGACGCAGGGCCTTGCGATAGCCCTCGGGACGCGGCATGCCGAAGTTGCGCATGGCGCGCTCCTTGGTGTCGCGGCCCTTCTGCTGGCCGATGACCATGCAGCTCTGGCCATTGATGCGCGCCAGGCCACCGACGATCGACTTGTCATCGGCAAAGGCGCGGTCGCCGTGCAGTTCGTGGAAATCCGTGAAGATTTCGCTGATGTAGTCCAGGGTGTAGGGGCGCTGCGGATGGCGCGCCACCTGGCTGACCTGCCAGGGCGTGAGCTTGGCGTAGATGTCCTTGGTCAGAGCCTCGCTCTTCTTCTGCAGGCGACCGATCTCCTCGGAGATGTCGACCGCGGATTCGTCCTGCACGAAGCGCAGTTCCTCGATCTTGCTCTCAAGCTCGGAAATCGGGGCTTCGAAGTCCAGAAACGTGGTTTTCATCCGTCCTCGCAGTGTTGTCTTCTATTAGTAGTCGATGGGGCCGGGGTCCAGGCTGCGCCAGAGGAACCAGGTGGCCACCGACCGGTAGGGTGCCCAGGGCTCGGCCAGCTCGGCCGCACGCCGCTTGTCCACCGGTTCGCCGCCGGCATGGTGCACGCTCAGGGCCTTGAGCAGCCCGAGGTCATCCAGGGGCAGCACGTTCGGCCGAAGCAGATTAAAGATCAGGACCATCTGCGCTGTCCATTGACCGATACCCTTGATCTGTACCAACTCAGCAATCACCGCATCGTCATCCATCCTCGGCCAACGGCGGGGATTGACGCGCTTGTCGGCAAAGTGCTCGGCGCAGTTGATGAAGTAGTCGGTCTTTCGGTCCGTCAGCCCACAGGCGCGCAGGGTCTGCCAGGGCGTGGACAGCACCGCCTGCGGCGTGACCTCCGGCAGCGCTGCAGCAACGCGCTGCCAGACCGCGTCGGCTGCGCGCGTCGAGATCTGCTGGCCGACGATGGAGCGCACCAGGGTATAGAACGGCGCACCCCGACTTTCGATGCAAATGCCCGGATAGGCGGCAATGATGCGCTTGAGGTGCCGGTCGCGTCGGCTCAGATGCGCCAGCGCGTCGTCCCAGTAGTCGGGCCGCTTGCGACGTGGCATCAGCCAGCACCTGCACCGGCCAGCCTCGCCTGCCTGCATGGGCAGGGCTTGCGCTCAGCGGCGCTTCTCGCTTGTCTGGTGCGGCTTTTCAGCCATTTTGGCCTGAAGAAGCGCATGGATGCTTGATCTGGCATTGCAAGTCCGGGCGTCGGCCAGGCGCG
>DASSQC010000428.1:0-2155 GCA_035702705.1 Burkholderiaceae bacterium
GAACCTCGATCGGCTGATCGGCTCGGCCAAGCACCACTAGGCACGCAGCGCGCACCGAAAGCATCAATTTCGGCCGTCATTTCAAGTGCACGCAGAATGCCACTTTTCGCGCACCAGACAAGCGAAAAGCCGATATTGACCCGATATAAACCGGTCAATATCGGCCAGAAACGAGCCAACAGCCCCGCCTAGACGGGGTCACCCGCCAGATCATGCTCGTCGGCGCTGTGGATGCGCACCGAGATGATGTCGCCCACGCGGTACTTGCGACTCGGCCGGTCAGGCGGCGCAATGTGCACCACACCGTCGATCTCCGGCGCATCGGCAAAGCTGCGGCCCATGCCGCCCTGCGCCGTGGCCTGATCCACCAGCACCTTGAGCGTGCGGCCCACGAAGCGCTGTAGCCGCGCGGCCGAGATGCGCGCCTGGGTTTCCATGAAGCGCGCGCGGCGCTCCTCGCGCAGGGCCTGGGGCACCATGCCTTCGATGCTGTTGGCCGTGGCGCCTTCCACCTCGCTGTAGGCAAAGCAGCCCACGCGGTCCAGCTGCGCCTCTTCAAGAAAGTCCAGCAGATGCTGGAACTCGGCCTCGGTCTCGCCGGGAAAGCCGGTAATGAAGGTCGAGCGGATCGTGAGTTCGGGGCAGATCTCGCGCCAGCGGCGGATGCGCTCGATGTTCTTCTCGCCGCTGGCGGGGCGCTTCATGCGCTTGAGCACGTCCGGGTGGCTGTGCTGGAAGGGCACGTCCAGGTAGGGCAGGATCTTTCCCTCCGCCATCAGCGGCAGGACCTCGTCCACATGCGGGTACGGGTACACATAGTGCAGGCGCACCCACACGCCGAGCTTGGACAACTCCTCGCACAGCTCGGTCATGCGCGTCTTGACCGGCCGTCCGTTGACGAAATCCGTGCGGTACTTCACGTCCACACCATAGGCGGAGGTGTCCTGGCTGATGACCAGCAGCTCCTTGACGCCGCCCTTGACCAGGGCCTCGGCCTCGCGCATCACCTCGCCGATCGGCCGGCTCACCAGATCACCGCGCATGCTGGGGATGATGCAGAAGGTGCAGCGGTGGTTGCAGCCTTCGGAGATCTTGAGATACGCGTAGTGCTTGGGCGTGAGCTTCACACCTGCTTCGGGCACCAGGTCCACGAAGGGGTCGTGCGGCTTGGGCAGGTGGGTGTGCACATGGCCCATGACTTCGTCGGCCGCGTGCGGGCCGGTCACGGCCAGCACCTTGGGATGCACCTTGGCCACCAGGTTCTCGCCGGTGTCCTTGTCGCTCTTGGCGCCCAGGCAGCCGGTGACGATCACCTTGCCGTTGGCGGCCAGCGCCTCGCCGATGGTGTCCAGGCTTTCGCGGACGGCGTCATCGATGAAGCCGCAGGTGTTCACGATCACCAGATCGGCGTTTTCATAGGTCTTGGAGGTCTCGTAACCCTCGGCACGCAGCTGGGTCAGGATGATTTCCGAATCCACCAGCGCCTTGGGGCACCCCAGAGAAACAAAACCCACGCGAGGCGCTGCCTGCGTGGGTTGCGAGTTGTCTTGGCTCACAGCATCACCGCTTTAGCTCGAAACCGCCAGTTTAGCGGTGGGGTGTGCGGCGAGCCTTGCCCCGGGGTCACTTTCCGGGCGGATTGCCGCCGGGCGGGAAAGGGAAATTCCCGAACATCGACTTGGTCTGGTTCTGCATCTGCTCCTGCATCTGCACGAACACGTTCTTGGACTGCTCGATGTACTGGCTCATCATGCTCTGCAGCATGGGCGCCTGACCGCTCATGAACTGGGCCCAGGCCTCGGGGCCGAACTGCTTGCCGTTGTACATGGCCTTGGACTGCTCCTGGAACTTGTTCTGGATCTCCAGGAAGGTCGTGATGTTCTTCTCGAGGAAGGGCCCCATCACGCCCTGCATGGCATGGCCGTAGAAGCGGATGATGTTGGCCAGCACCGGGGCGGAGAACATGGGCGCGCCACCGGCTTCCTCGTCCAGGATGATCTGCAGCAGGATCGAGCGGGTCAGGTCTTCGTTGGACTTGGCGTCCACGACACTGAACACCTCGTTGTTGATCACGAGCGGCTTGACGTCATCCAGGGTGATGTAGGTGCTGGTCTGGGTGTCATACAGCCGACGATTGGGATACTTCTTGATCAGC
>DASSQC010000429.1:0-8402 GCA_035702705.1 Burkholderiaceae bacterium
CAAAGGATCGGGGGCAGCCGAAGCTGCCCCCGGGGTTCAACGATCTGATGTCTTGCGATTCAGAGCCCCTTGGCGCGCAGCTCTTTGTGCAGGCTCTGCACATCGAACACATCCATGGTGTTCATGCTCTTCATGCCTTCGACCGCGGCCAGCGCACCGGCGATAGTGGTCTGCGAGGGAACGCGCGCACCCAGTGCAGCGACGCGGATGTAGCGCGAATCCGCGATCGCATTGCGACGTTCCTCTACGGTATTGATCACGAGCTGGATTTCGCCGTTCTTGATCATGTCGACGACGTTCGGGCGGCCCTCGGTGACCTTGTTCACCGACTTGCACGGAATGCCGGCTGCCTCGATGGCGGCAGCGGTGCCGCGCGTTGCCACGATCTTCAGGCCGAGCTCATGGAAGCCGCGGGCAGCGTCCACCGCCTTGGTCTTGTCCGAGTTCTTCACGCTCATGAAGACGGTGCCGGTCTCTGGCAGCTTGGTGGATGCTCCGATCTGGCTCTTGATGAAGGCCTCGCCGAAGGTCTTGCCCACACCCATGACTTCGCCGGTCGACTTCATCTCGGGCCCCAGGATCGTGTCGACACCCGGGAACTTGTTGAAGGGGAATACAGCTTCCTTGACGCTGTAGTAGGGAGGAACGATTTCCTTGGTGAACCCCTGCTCTGCAAGCGTCCTGCCGGCCATGGCTCGCGCTGCGATCTTGGCCAGCGGCGCGCCGATCGCCTTCGACACATAGGGCACGGTGCGCGAGGCGCGCGGATTCACTTCCAGCACATAGATCGTCTCGCCCTGCACCGCAAACTGGACATTCATCAGGCCGATGACATTGAGCGCCTTGGCCATCACCTCGGTCTGGCGCTTGAGCTCATCGATCAGCGCCGGCTTGAGCGAATACGGCGGCAAAGAGCATGCGGAGTCGCCCGAGTGCACGCCTGCCTGCTCGATGTGCTCCATCACGCCGCCGATCACCACCTGCTTGCCGTCCGACAGGCAATCGACATCGACCTCGATGGCATCATTCAGAAAGCGATCCAGCAACACCGGCGAGTCATTGCTGACCTTCACAGCCTCGCGCATGTAGCGCTCAAGGTCGCGCTGCTCGTGCACGATCTCCATGGCGCGGCCGCCGAGCACATAGCTTGGGCGAACCACCAACGGATAGCCGATCTCGTTGGCCAGGCGCAGGGCTTCGTCTTCGGTGCGCGCAGTGCGGTTGGGCGGCTGCAGCAGGCCCAGCTTGTAGATCAGTTTCTGGAAGCGCTCGCGGTCCTCTGCAATGTCGATCGACTCGGGTGAGGTACCGATGATGGGTACACCATTGGCCTCCAGGGCCTTGGCGAGCTTCAGCGGCGTCTGACCGCCATACTGGACGATCACGCCCCAGGGCTTTTCCTTGTCGACGATCTCCAGCACGTCCTCGAGCGTCAGCGGCTCGAAGTAAAGACGGTCACTGGTGTCGTAGTCGGTCGAGACGGTCTCCGGGTTGCAGTTGACCATGATGGTCTCGAACCCGTCCTCGCGCAGCGACAGCGCTGCGTGCACGCAGCAGTAGTCGAACTCGATGCCCTGGCCGATGCGATTGGGCCCGCCGCCCAGCACCATCACCTTCTTCCTGTCGGTCGGCTGGCTTTCGCACTCTTCCTCGTAGGTCGAGTACATGTAGGCGGTCTTGGTGGCGAACTCCGCGGCACAGGTGTCCACGCGCTTGTAGACCGGCCGCACGTTCAGGCTGTGGCGATGCTTGCGCACCTCAGCCTCGGAGGTGTCGAGCAGATAAGCAAGGCGGCGATCCGAGAAGCCCTTGCGCTTGAGTTCGCGCATGGTGGGCTCATCGAGATCGGCCAGCGTGTGCTTCTCGATCTCGAGTTCGAGGTCCACGATCTCCTTGATCTGGACCAGGAACCAAGGATCGATGTGCGTGAGCGTGTGCACCTCTTCGAGCGTGAAACCGGCTGCGAAGGCATCGCCCACGTACCAGATCCGCTCCGGACCGGGTTCGCCGAGTTCCTGCTCGATGCGCTCGCGGTCGGTCGTCTTCTGATTCAGTCCGTCCACGCCCACTTCGAGCCCGCGCAAGGCCTTCTGAAAGCTTTCCTGGAAGGTGCGGCCGATGGCCATGACCTCGCCCACACTCTTCATCTGCGTGGTCAGGTGGGAGTCGGCCTGCGGGAACTTCTCGAACGCGAAACGGGGCACCTTGGTGACCACGTAGTCGATCGTCGGTTCGAAGGACGCAGGCGTGGCGCCGCCGGTGATGTCGTTCTTGAGCTCGTCAAGCGTGTAACCCACGGCCAGCTTGGCTGCGACCTTGGCGATCGGAAAACCGGTGGCCTTGGAGGCCAGCGCGGAGGACCGCGACACACGCGGGTTCATCTCGATCACGATCATGCGCCCGGTGTCGGGGTTGATCGAGAACTGGACGTTCGAACCGCCGGTGTCCACGCCGATCTCGCGCAGGATCGCGATCGAGGCATTGCGCATGACCTGATATTCCTTGTCGGTCAGGGTCTGCGCGGGTGCCACCGTGATCGAATCGCCGGTGTGGATGCCCATCGGGTCGAGGTTCTCGATGGAGCACACGATGATGCAGTTGTCCGCGCGGTCGCGAACAACCTCCATCTCGTACTCCTTCCAGCCGATGAGGCTTTCCTCGATCAGCAGCTCGCGCGTCGGCGACAGTTCCAGACCGCGCTTGCAGATGGTTTCGAACTCCTCCGCGTTGTAGGCGATGCCGCCACCCGTGCCGCCGAGCGTGAAGCTCGGGCGGATCACCATCGGGTAGCCGGAATTGCCCAGCTCATCGGCAATGCGGCGCTGTACGGCCCAGGCCTCGTCCATGCTGTGGGCAATGCCCGACTTGGCGCTCTGCAGGCCGATCGAGGTCATGGCCTCCTTGAACTTGAGGCGATCCTCGGCCTTCTCGATGGCCTTCTCGTTGGCGCCGATCAGCTCGACGCCATACTTGGCCAGCACGCCGTGCTTGTGCAGATCGAGCGCGCAGTTCAGCGCGGTCTGACCGCCCATGGTGGGCAGCAGCGCGTCGGGGCGCTCCTTGGCAATGATGCGCTCGACCACCTGCCAGGTGATGGGCTCGATGTAGGTCACATCGGCCATCTCAGGGTCAGTCATGATCGTGGCCGGATTGCTGTTGACCAGGATGACCTTGTACCCCTCCTCGCGCAGCGCCTTGCAGGCCTGTGCGCCGGAATAGTCGAACTCGCAGGCCTGGCCGATGATGATCGGGCCGGCGCCGATGATGAGGATGCTCTTGATGTCTGTGCGCTTAGGCATGATCCGACTCTCGCAGGGCCGCCCCAAGAGAGGCGGGCGCCCCCTCGGGGGGCAGTGCAGCGGCGAAGCCGCGAACGTGGGGGGTCAAGCTGATTTCTCCATCAGCGCAACGAACCTGTCGAACAGGTCGCCGATGTCATGCGGGCCGGGGCTCGCCTCCGGGTGCCCCTGGAAGCAGAAGGCCGGCACATCAGTGCGCTCCAGCCCCTGGATCGAGCCGTCAAACAGCGACACATGCGTGATGCGCAGATTGGCCGGCAGGCTCGTCTCATCCACGGCAAAACCGTGGTTCTGGCTGGTGATGTAGACCCGCTTGGAATCGAGATCCTGAACCGGGTGGTTGCCCCCATGGTGACCGAACTTCATCTTCAACGTCCTTGCACCACTGGCCAGACCCATGATCTGGTGGCCCAGGCAGATGCCGAAGGTAGGAAGCTTGCGCGCCATGAACTCGCGCGCGGCTGCAATCGCATAGTCGCAGGGCTCGGGGTCACCGGGGCCGTTGGACAGGAACACGCCGTCCGGATTCATCGCGATCACCTCGGCAGCCGGCGTCTGGGCGGGCACCACCGTCACGCGGCAGCCGCGATCGCTCAGCAGGCGCAGAATGTTGCGCTTGACGCCGAAGTCGTACGCCACAACGTGGAACTTCGGCTCGGCCAGTTCCGGGAACTCGGACGAGCCGTCATCGAACAGGCGCCAGGATCCTTCGGTCCACTCGTAGGTTTCACGCGTGCTGACCACCTGGGCCAGATCCTGCCCCGCCATGCTCGGCGCCGCCTTGGCACGCTCGGCAGCGTCGGCCAGGTGCAGTTCATTGAGGGTTTCCCCCTCGCCCACGGCGACGATGCAGCCGTTTTGCGCGCCCTTCTCGCGCAGCACGCGTGTGAGCTTGCGGGTGTCCAGCCCGGCGATTCCGACCACGTTCTCGTTCTTGAGATAGGTCGACAGGGCGTCCTGCGCGCGGAAGTTCGAGACAACGGCAGAGAGGTCACGCACCACCAACCCCTTGGCCCAGATGCGCGGGGCTTCCTCATCCTGCTCATTGACGCCCACGTTGCCGATGTGCGGATAGGTCAACGTGACGATCTGCCCGCAGTAGCTCGGATCGGTCAGGATTTCCTGGTAGCCGGTGATGGCAGTGTTGAACACCACCTCCCCGACCGTGGCGCCGGTGGCACCGATGCTGTAGCCGCGAAAGACCGTCCCGTCGGCCAGCACCAACGCGGCCTGAGGACGTTGGAAGCTCAGCCGCGTTTGTGTGAGATTCAGAGGCATGTTCTTGTGTCTGCGAACGGCGCACGATGCCCCCACGCCATTTCGCCTTGGGGCGAGCGCGGGATCGATGCACTTTTGGGGGATTTTCGGGAGTTTACCAGCCCGCACCGTTTCGCTCCTCGGGTGCAGGCCGGTTTCAGGGAATCGCGCCAGAACGGTCGACACGCCGACACGGACCGTCCGGCGGCGGGGCACGCGCTGCGTTCAAGCGGCAGGCGCCCCGAACTCACGCAAACGCAGTATTGGCGCGCGCAAGGGCTGCCGCCTAATGTGCTTTCACTGAAGTCTCCAGTGCTCGCTTTTCCCCTGAAGTGAGCTTTAGGGCCCCGCATGACGCGGGGCCTTTTTTTCGTTCGCTACATTCCGTGGATCTGAAGGCGGCAAGGAGCGAGCGCAGCATGAACGCACTGGAGCAACTCAAGCAACACACCGTGGTGGTGGCCGATACGGGCGACTTCGAGACCATGCGTGCCTATGCCCCGCGCGATGCCACGACCAATCCCTCGCTGATTCTCAAGGCGGTAGCCAAGCCCGAGTACCGGGCCCTGCTCGACCGGGTGCTGCGCGACCACCCGGGTGCCGGCACTGGCGAGGTGATCGATCGCCTGCTGGTGGCCTTCGGCCAGGAGATCCTGAAGATCGTGCCGGGCCGCGTGTCCACCGAGGTCGATGCACGCCTGTCCTTCGACACTGCTGCCACCCTGGCCAAGGCGCGCGAGATCATCGCGCTGTATCGCGCGGCGGGCATCGACACGGCCCGCGTGCTGATCAAGATCGCCTCCACCTGGGAAGGCATCCGCGCCGCCGAAGTACTGGAGCGCGAAGGGATCAGCTGCAACATGACCCTGCTGTTCAGCCTGCCCCAGGCGGTGGCCTGCGCCCAGGCCAACGCGCGGCTGATCTCGCCCTTCGTGGGTCGCATCCTGGACTGGCACCGAAAGTCCACCGGGCAGGAGTACACGGCCGAGACCGACCCCGGCGTGCTCTCGGTTCGGCGCATCTACGCCTATTACAAGAAGTTCGGGCACGGCACTGAAGTGATGGGTGCCAGTTTCCGCAACACCGGCGAGATCCTGGCCCTGGCCGGCTGCGACCTGCTGACCATCTCTCCGGACCTGCTGGGCCAGCTCGCCGCGCTGGACGCGCCGGTGCCCCGGCAGCTGCACCCGGTGGAAGCCGCATCGCACGACATCGAACGTCTGAGCTTTGACGAAGCGGGTTTCCGCTTTGCCCTGAACGAGGACGCCATGGCCTCCGAAAAGCTGGCCGAGGGCATCCGTCTGTTCGCCGCCGACACGCGCAAGCTTGAGACCTTGATCGCGCAGGCCCGCGCCTGAACACCGCCATGGCCGCCGAAGCAGCCGCGCGCCGCGTCAATCTCGCCCTGCAGGGCGGGGGCTCGCATGGCGCCTTCACCTGGGGTGTGCTGGAAGCCGTGCTGGAGGACGAGCGCGTCGAGATCGAGGGCATCAGCGGCACCAGCGCAGGCGCCATGAATGCCGTGGTGCTGGCCTCGGCCATCGCCCGGCACAACAGCCGCGGCGCCGGCAGCTACTGCGAGAAGGCACGCAGGGCAGCCATCGATGCCCTGGGCGCCTTCTGGCGCAGCATCAGTGCGTATTCCTCGCTGAACCCGGTCAAGCGTGCGCCCATGGACACGCTGTTCGGTCTCTGGGGCGTGCAGGACAACCCGGCGCAGTTCTGGGCCGAAACCTTTGCCAAGACCTTCTCGCCCTACCAGTTCAATCCGTTGGACATCAATCCGGTGCGCGAGCTGCTCAAGCAGCACGTGGATTTCGACGCCCTGGCCACGCCGCTGGCACCCAAGGTCTTTGTGGCCGCCACCCGCGTGCGCACCGGCAAGGCAGAGATCTTCTCCGGCAAGCGCCTGTGCCCGGAGGCCGTGGCAGCCAGCGCCTGCCTGCCCATGCTGTTCCAGGCCGTGGAGGTGGAGGACGACTGGTTCTGGGACGGCGGCTTTGCCGGCAACCCGGCGCTGCACCCGCTCATCTATGAATGCCGGAGCGCAGACATCGTGCTGGTGCAGATCAATCCGGTCGTGCGCGAGGACCTGCCCACCTCCAGCCGCGACATCCTGGATCGCATGAACGAGATCACCTTCAATGCCAGCCTGCTGGCCGAAATGCGCGCAATCGACTTCGTCGCGCGCCTGCTCAAGGACGGCAAGCTCGACCCGAGCCGCTACAAGCATGTGCTGATGCATCGCATCGGCGGTGACGAACTGGCGAAGTTCGGTGCCTCCAGCAAGCTGGCGACCGATGGCGCTTTCATCAACGAACTTCACGCGCTCGGGCTCGCCGCCGGGCGCGACTGGCTGGCCCGCAATCACGCGGCCCTGGGCGAGCGCGGCACGGTCAACATTGCGCGCGACTACCTCGATGACCTGCGCATTCCGGTTCGCACCACCAACGGAACGCGCGCCCCCGGGACCTAGCGCCGCCGTGGTGCAACTAGTGCACTCCGCGCAGCTCGCGCGCGCCCTGCCCGGCTAGAGGCGATCTCTGCGACACGGCGGCGCAGCAGACGCATACTCGCCAAACTTCGGCCGAAAACCGAGTCAGACTGCAGGTTACGCGCATCACGCTGCGTGGCGCGTCCTCTCCCTCAGGCAGCTCACCATGCTCGATCCGATCCTGCTCGCACGCATCCAGTTCGGCGCCAACATCACCTTCCACATCCTGTTTCCCACCATCACCATTGCGCTGGCGTGGGTACTGCTCTTCTTCAAGCTGCGCTTCAACAAGACTGGCGACGACAAGTGGATGGACGCCTACAAGTTCTGGGTCAAGGTCTTTGCGGTGACCTTTGCCCTGGGCGTGGTCAGCGGCATCACCATGAGCTTCCAGTTCGGCACCAACTGGCCGGGCTTCATGGAAACGGTGGGCAACATTGCCGGGCCGCTCTTGGCCTACGAGGTGCTGACGGCGTTCTTCCTGGAGGCCACCTTCCTGGGCATCATGCTCTTCGGCTTCAACCGGGTGAGCAACCGCGTGCACACCCTGGCCACGGTGCTGGTGGCCTTCGGCACGAGCATGTCGGCCTTCTGGATCCTGGTGCTCAACAGCTGGATGCAGACGCCGGCGGGCTTCGAGATGATCGACGGCAAGGCCCACGCCACGGACTGGCTGGCGATCATCTTCAACCCGAGTTTTCCGTACCGCTTCACGCACATGATGCTGGCCAGCGGACTGACCGCGGCCTTTCTGGTGGCCGGTGTCTCGGCCTGGCGCTGGCTGCGTGGTGACCGCTCCGGCGGCGTGATGGCGGGTCTCAAGACCGGCGTGTACCTGGGGGCGGCGCTGATCCCGCTGCAGATCCTCGCCGGCGACATGCATGGCCTGAACACCCTGCAGCACCAGCCGGCCAAGGTGGCCGCCATGGAAGGGATCTGGGAGACCGAGCGGGGCGCCGACCTGCGCCTGTTTGCCATTCCGGACGCCGCGGCGCGCACCAATCACTTCGAGATCACCGTGCCTGATCTGGCCAGCCTGATCCTGACGCACAGCCGCGATGGCGAGATCAAGGGCCTGAACGAGTTCGAGGGCAAGCACCCGCCGGTGGCGCCCGTGTTCTTTGCCTTCCGCATCATGGTGGGGGTGGGCGTGCTGATGCTGCTGGTGAGCTGGCTGGGTGCCTGGCAGCTCAAGCGCCAGGGGCAGCCCAAGCCCTGGCTGGCACGCGCGCTGCTGCTCATGACCTTCTCGGGCTGGGTGGCCACCGTGGCGGGCTGGTACGTCACCGAGATCGGCCGCCAGCCTTACCTGGTGTACGGCGTGATGACGACCGCGCAGGCGGCCAGCACCG
>DASSQC010000430.1:0-4247 GCA_035702705.1 Burkholderiaceae bacterium
GAAAACGGCCTGGCCAATGCGGCGGAATACGGCGAGCGCAATGCCGCCAACCTGGCCTGGCTGACCGAGGGCTTTGCTGCAGCACGCGCCACCAATGCGCCCGCTGTGGTGATCGCCATGCAGGCCTACTTCAGTTTCCAGCCCACGGCGCGCGGCATGCAGGACACCATCGACGCCATCGCCCGCGAGGCGGCGGCCTTCGGCAAGCCTGTGCTGGTGCTGCAGGGCGACGGTCACCGCCTGCTGATCGACCGGCCCTGGCTGGACCGCCACCCGGCGCGCCTGGCCAACATCACCCGCGTCATGGTGCCCGGCGACCAGCAGGTGGCTGCGGTGGAGGTGACCGTGGACCTGCGTCAGCCGGACGCGCCGTTCTCGTTTCGGGTCGTTTCGGCGTCAAACAAGGCCGAAAACGATTGAAAATTGACAAATAAGACGGCAAAACGCCTGAAAAATGGCTTCAGGAAAGCGACAAAGGCCTTTTCCTCATGTTGAGTAGTTTTGGCCGAAATCGATTAATTTGAGTGCCTGTGATGCGCCTTGCCGTCCTGTCCGACATCCATGGCAACCTGCCGGCGCTGCAGGCCGTGCTCGCGCATCTGCAGCGCGCCGGCGGCGCCGACCTGATCCTGAATCTGGGTGACATCCTCTCCGGCCCGCTCTGGCCGCGCGAGACCGCCGAACTGCTCATGACCCAGGGCTGGCCGACGATTGCCGGCAACCACGAGCGGCAGCTGCTGGCCTGCGCCGATGTGCAGGGGGCGGCGAGCGACCAGTTCGCCTTCGACGAGACCACGCCCGCGCAGCGCGCCTGGCTGGCGAGCCTGCCGCAGCAGCTTGAACCCGCCGCCGGCGTGCTGATGGTCCACGGCAGCCCGCGCCGCGACTGCGAATACTGGCTCGAGACCGTCGTGCCGGGGCAGGGCGCCCGGGCCGCCACGGCTGCCGAAGTGGCCGAGCGTGCCGCGGGCGTGCGTGGGGCCGCAAGCACGCGGCTGGCGCTGTGTGGCCACACCCACATGCCGCGCAGCGCCTGGCTGCCCGGCGCCGGCTCTGCACAGGGCACGTTGATCGTGAACCCCGGCAGCGTCGGTCTGCCCGCCTTCGACGACGAAACCGGCGGCCACCATGTCATCGAGACCGGCAGCCCGCATGCACGCTACGCGACGATTGATCTGCAGGCCCGGGACATCCACGTGAGCTTTCATGCCGTGGCCTATGACTGGGCGGCGTCCAGTGCACGCGCTGAACGCCACGGCGCACTAGACTGGGCGCGCTGGCTTGCCAGTGGCCGCGCAGAACGCTGAGCCGACCGAGAACGGGGTGTCCGGGTCGGCACGGCCGCAGGGCAACCTACAGACGCCATCGGCGTCTTGCATCCACCGACATTCGGAGCGTGCTCATGCTTGACCGTACATCGCACGCAGTGGCAGGCGACGCGATGCAAGGCATCGCGCAGCCCGTGCCCGAGCGCCGCCGCCTTCTGCATGCGCTGCTTGGCGGTGCCAGCGCGACCGTGGCTGCCGCGCTGCCGGCCTCGCTGTGTGCACAGTCGTCCGCTGCAGCGGCCGCTGCCCCGGCGCCTGCACGCGCGCTCGTGCGCATGCCGGGCGAGCTGCAGATCGGCCAGCGCCCGGCCAGCTACGTGGAAGACGTGCTGGAGTTGCTGCTTGACCGTGCAGGCTACGCGCACCGTACCCAGTTTGTTCCGGGCATGACGGTGCCGCGCACCCTGCAGGAGCTGCGCAAGGGGCAGGTGGATGTGTGTGCGCTGTCGAGCAACACCGCGACCATTGATGGCGTGACGCCGCTGCGGCAACCGATCTTTCGCGGTCTGCTGGGCGTGCGCGTGCTGCTGGCGCGGCGTGAGCAGGTGGCCGAACTGGTCCGTGTGCCGGATCTCGCCACGCTCAAGAGCCGCTACCGCTACGGCAGCGGCGCCGACTGGGTCGACAACAAGGCCCTGTCCGATCTCGGCTTCCGGCTCGTGACCGGGCCGTCCTACCCCGGTCTGTTCGACATGCTGCGCAGAGGCCGCTTCGACTACTTGAGTCGCGCCGTGACCGAGGCCTACAAGGAACTGGACGACCCGCATCTCGGCGAGGGGCTGGCGGTGGTGCCGGGCATCGCCTTGGCCTACCCGCTGGACAGCTATTTCTTTGTCAGCGACCGCAATTCCACGCTGATGCAGGCCCTGCAGCTGGGCATGCAGCGTGCGCGGCAGGACGGCAGCCTCAACCGGCTGCTGTACGGCCATTTCGGCGTGAGCCTGCAACGCGCGCAGCTGCCCACGCGCCGCTGGTGGCGCATCGAGGGCTACCCGGTGCTGCCCGGCACGCCGATCGACCTGTTTGATCTGGCCCATCCGGAGGCGGCCTCACGTTTAGGCGATGGCCGAAAAGCCTGAGCCAGGCACCGCCCCGGCCGGCACGGCGCACTAGCATTCGCGCCATGTCCAGACGCAGTACCTGCATGCCAGCCGGGCGACGGCAGTTCCTCCACAGCGCGCTTGCCGGTACCGCGGCACTCTCCGGCAGCCTGATCGGACTGTCCGCAGCACGGGCCGCCGAGGGCCCGGCGCGCGCGCCGCTGATCATCCGCATGCCCGGCGGCATCGATGCCAACGATCGCCGCACCACCTATGCGCAGCGCGTGCTTCAGCTCGCCATGGAGAAAAGCGGCGAGCCCTTCCGCACCCTGGTGCTGCCCGGCATGACCGTGCCGCGCACCGTCATCGAGATGCAGGACGGTCACGTCGAGGTCTGCGTGCTGGCGAGCATGGCGCCGGATTTCCCGGGCATGCAGCCGATCCGCATCCCGCTGCGGCGCGGGCTGCTCGGCGTGCGTCTGCTGCTGGCCACCCGGGCGCGCGCCGCCGAGATCGCACGGGTGCCGGACCTGGCCACGCTCAAGCAGAAGTACCGCTACGGCAGCGGGGCCGACTGGGTGGACCGGAGCGAGTTCGAGCGCCTGGGCTTTCGCGTCGTGACCGGCGTGAGCTACACGGGCCTGTTCGACATGCTGCGCAGCGGCCGATTCGACCTCTTCAGCCGCGGCGTGACCGAGGTCTACGGCGAGCTGGACAACCCCCAGCTGGGCCAGGGGCTGGCCGTGGTGCCCGGGATTGCGCTGTCCTATCCGCTGGACAGCTACTTCTACGTGAGCGACCGTGCACCCGGCGTGCGTGCGGCGCTGGAGCGCGGCCTGAACCGGGCGCGGCAGGACGGCAGCCTGAATGCGCTGATGCTGGCGTCCTATGGCGATTCGCTGCGCCGCGCGGCGCTGCACCAGCGGCGCTGGCTGCCCGTGACGGACTACGCCGTCCCGCCGGGCACCCCACTGCAGCTGTTTGATCTGGCCAGCCCCGCGGCCGTCGAGCGCCTCGGGTTGGCGGCCGCATCGGCCATGCCCGAACGGCTGGCTGCACTGTCGCCTGCGCGCCGCGCGTAAGCCCGGCGGTGCTTGCACGGCGTGCGGCCTCTGACACAATCCTCAGCCACCGAATTCGATTGCGCCCGGTTCTGCATGCCTGATGTCACCCCGCTGCCGCGCCGCCGGATGCCGCGGCGTCCATACGCCGCCCTGCGCCGTTTGCGAGAGGCATGGCGCCACGGTGCGCGCGCGCTGCGTGGCAGGGCGCCGGTTCAAGTGAACCGCGCCGCCATGCTGCTGGCTGCACTGGGTCTGGCGGCCATGCCGGCGCTGGCTTCGATGCAGCCCGACCGGCCGGTGCGCTACGGCAGCCAGCTGGATGCGAGGGACGAGCGCTACCGCTACGCGGTCGAACTGCTTGAGCTGGCGCTGCGCAAGGGCGGCATGCGCGCGCCGGTCACCGAGCTGCAGGGGATGACGCAGCCGCGCACGGTGGAGGAAATGCGCAGCGGCCGTCTGGACGTGGCCACGCTGCCGCTGACCTTCGAGCCGCCGCAGGGTGTGCGCCCGGTGCGGTTTCCCATCCGCCGCGGTCTGCTCGGCGTACGTCTGCTGCTCGCGCCGCCGCACCTGGCGCCCAAGCTGGCCCAGGTCAGGTCGCTCGACGAGCTCAAGCAGTTCAAGCTGGGCTACGGCGCTGACTGGCTCGATCGCGGCCAGTTCGAGCAGCTCGGATTCAAGGTGGTTCCCGGGGTGAGCTACACGGGGCTGTTCGAGATGATGCGTGCCGGCCGCTTCGACTACATGAGCCGCGGCGTGAACGAGATCTTCGACGAGATCAACCATCCGGAACTGGGGCCGGGGCTGGTGGTGGT
>DASSQC010000431.1:0-3834 GCA_035702705.1 Burkholderiaceae bacterium
GGGCAAGACCTACAGCGAGCTGGTGACCCGCACCTTCCGCGCCGAAACGCCCCAGGGCGATCCGCAGGCCTACTGGGAAAGTGCCACCAAGACCCTGAAGCTGCAGTTCGAGACCGTGGACCGCGCGCTGACCGTGCTCGATGGCCTGCTGGCCAAGCGGATCGACGGCTTCGAGTGGCAGCGCAATCTGGCTGCGGGAGTGATCATCTTCTCGCTCTTCATGGCGGCCTATCTGCTCTACGCCTTCTACCTCGTGACCGGTGGCGGCATGCGCCATCTGGGCGGCTATGTGGACCGGATGGCGCGCAATGACCTGACTCAGCAGCCGCGCAGCTGGGGCCGCGACGAGATTGCCGATTCGCTCAATGCCCTGGGCACCTCCATGCAGTCCATGCGGGACGCGCTCAAGACCATCCAGGAGTCTGCGGAATCGGTCTCCGTGGCCTCGCGCGAGATCGCCAAGGGCAACCAGGATCTTTCGGCGCGCACTGAAGAGGCTGCCGCCGCCATTGAACAGACGACTGCCACCGTCGAGACGCTCAAGGAAGGCATTTCCGCCAGTGCCAGCGACCTGCAGCAGGCCTCAGTGCGAGTCTCGCAGGTGCGCGAGCAGTCCGAGGTGGCCGGCAAGCGCATGCAGGACGTGCGCGAAAGCATGGCGAGCATTGCCCAGGCCAGCGCGCAGATTGCCGAATTCGTCAGCATGATCGACGGCATCGCCTTCCAGACCAACATCCTTGCGCTGAACGCCAGCGTGGAGGCCGCCCGTGCCGGCGAATCCGGCCGCGGCTTTGCCGTGGTGGCGCAGGAGGTGCGCACCCTGGCGCAGCGCTCGGCCGAGGCCGCGCGCGAGATCAAGCAGATCGTCCAGCTCAGCCGCGAGCATGTGGAGCAGGGCAACCAGCGTGCCGAGGCGGCTGCGGTGAGCGTGGGCAACAACGTCAGCTCGGTGCGCGAGATCGACAGCATGATCACGGCGATGGCCGAGCGCATCCGCGCGCAGGGCGCAAGCGTCACCGAGGTGTTCGGTGCGATCTCCGATCTGAACAACGTGCAGCAGGGCAACGCGGCACTGGTGGAGGAGATTGCCGCCGCCTCCAGGCAGCTGGAGCACAACGGCATCGCCCTGCACGACTCGGCGATCGCCTTCAAGCTCTAGGTGCAGGCGCAGGTTTCTGCACGAAGCCGGCGCAGCCGGCGCGTTTCAGCGGGCGGCTTCGGCCGCCCGTTCCAATTCCGCCACCATGCGTGCCACGCGGTCGCCGAGCTTCTCGGTGGTGACCGCCTCGCGCAGGCGCTCGATCATCAGCGCGAAGGCAAAGGGCGTGGGCCGGTGCGGGCGCGTGAACACACGGCGCCATTCCCGCATGCGCGCCAGCGCCGCCTTCAGGCGCGCCAGCTCCAGCTCCTGTTCCAGCACCTCGCGCTCGCTCTGGGCCAGCAGCAGGTTGCCGGCATCGTGCTTGCGAAAGACTTCGTAGAACAGGCTCGATGAGGCCTGCAGCGTGCGCGTGGAGCGCGCCGCACCCGGAAAGCCCTGGAAGATCAGCCCGCTGATGCGCGCAATCTCGCGAAATCGCCGCTGCGCCAGTTCGCTGGCGTTCAGGCTGTCGAGCACGTCATCCAGCAGCTGCTCCTCGGCGAGCAACCCGCTCTCGAACAGGGCCGGCCAGTCGAAGGGCTGCAGGGACATCAGCTCGAAGCCGTAGTCGTTCATCGAGATCGAGAAGGTGCCCGGGTTGTGCCGTGCCGCGCGAAATGCCAGCAGCGAGGCCAGGCCGATGTGCACCATGCGCCCCGCAAAGGGGTAGCAGAAGAGGTGGTAGCCCTCCTTGCTCTCCAGCTGCTCGGCCACCAGCACGCCGGTGCGCGGCAGGGCAGACCATTCACTTTGCAGCTGCAGCAGGGGTTGCACGGCGGCCAGCTCCGGCCCCGGCGCGCTGCCGCGGTGCCACTCATCAAGCACCGCCAGGGTGGCGTCGGCCAGTTCGCTGGACAGGGGCATCTTGCCGCCGCCCCACTGCGGCACCACGCCGGTCTTGCGCGTGGCCTTCTTGACCGTGGCGGTCATGTCGCGCACCCGCACCAGCTCAAGAATGCGGCCGGCAAAGGTGAAGGCGTCGCCGGGTTTCAGGCGGCTGATGAAGCTCTCCTCGATCGTGCCGAGCGTGCCGCCGCTGGCCCAGGCGACCTTGATGGCCGAGTCCGACACGATGGTGCCGATGCTCATGCGGTGGCGCTGGGCAAGGTCCTTGCGCGGCATGATGAATCGCACGCGCCCGTCGGCCTGCGGCTCACGCACGATGCGGTGGTAGTCCGGATAGGCCGACAGCGGCCCGCCGCCTTCCAGAAAGCCCACCGCCCAGTCGAAGGCCTCGCGCGAGAGTTCGCGGTAGGGGTAGGCGCGGCGCACCTCGGCAAAGGTCGCGTCGGGCTCGAAGCCCGGGCCGTGTGCATCGCTGCCCAGGGCGAGCGTGGCGAGGTGCTGCACGAGGACGTCCAGCGGCGCGGCAATCGGCCGGCGCGGTTCGATGCGCCGCGCCGTCGCGGCCTCACGCGCCGCAGCGGCCTCGGGCAGCTCCAGTGCGTTGGTGGGCACCAGGGTGATGCGCGAGGGCCGCCCGGGCGCGTGGCCGCTGCGCCCGGCGCGCTGCAGCAGGCGGGCCACGCCCTTGGCACTGCCGATCTGCAGCACCCGTTCCACCGGCAGGAAGTCCACGCCCAGATCGAGGCTGGAGGTGCAGACCACGGCCTTGAGCTGCCCGGCCTTCAGGCCCGCCTCGACCCACTCGCGCACGTCCTTGTCCAGCGATCCATGATGCAGCGCGATCAGCCCGGCCCAGTCCGGCCGCGCATCCAGCAGGAGCTGGTACCAGATCTCGGCCTGGCTGCGCGTGTTGGTGAAGACTAGCGTCGTGCTCGCACTTTCCAGCTCGCGCACCACCGGCTCCACCATGCGTGCGCCGAGGTGCCCGCCCCAGGGGAAGCGCTCGATGCTCTCCGGGATCAGGGTGTCGATCTGCAGCTGCTTGGGTGTTTCACCCTGCACGCGCACGGCATCGGTCTGCAGCCCGCTGGCCAGCGCCGCAAGCGCCTCATCCAGATTGCCGAGCGTGGCCGAGAGACCCCAGACCTGCAGGGCCGGGTTGAGCGTGGCCAGCCGGGCCAGTGCCAGCATGACCTGCGTGCCGCGCTTGTTGCCCATGAGCTCATGCCACTCGTCACAGACCACGTAGCGCACGCCGGCCAGCATCTGCCCGGCATCTTCGCGCGCCAGCAGCAGGCTCAGGCTCTCCGGCGTGGTGACCAGCGCCTCGGGCAGGGATTTGTTCTGCGCCGCGCGGGTGGCGGCGTCGATGTCGCCCGTGCGCAGGCCCACCTCCCACTGCGGCAGCAGCGCGTCGCAGGCGTCTTGCAGCGCGCGCTGCGAATCCGCCGCCAGCGCCCTCATTGGAGTGATCCAAAGGGCTCTTAGCCGTTTGGATCCCCCCCTGGGGGCCGGAGAGGGCTCCACCGCGCGGCTTGCAAGCCGCTTGGAGGCTGCGGCCTCACCCTCGCGCGCAGGCGCGAAGGTCAGTGCTGCATCCTCCCCTTCCCCGGCCCTCCCCCTCCGAGCGGGGGAGGGAGAAAACAGTCGCATGCCATCTGCTTCGTTGGGCGCCGCCGCTGCGACTGTCTGCACGGCCCCTTGGGCAGCCAGCACCCCCAGCCACACCGCATACGTCTTTCCCGCGCCTGTGGTGGCGTGCAGCAGCCCGCTGCGCCCGGCGGCGATGTGCGCCCAGCATGCCTCCTGGAAGGGGAAGGGTTTGCGACCCAGGCTCTTGAACCAGG
>DASSQC010000432.1:0-4194 GCA_035702705.1 Burkholderiaceae bacterium
CAGGAATACCGCCTGGGCCACGGTGGGAACGGCGACGCCGAACGTGGCGGCTATCGATGGCAGGGCGAAGACGAGGAGGAAGAAGTCGTATGCATCGAGCGCCCATCCGAGGAAGCCGGCCGCCACGACCCTCTTCTGCGAGGGGGACAAGGGAGTCATCGCGCGACCGTGTTGTCCGGGTGAAACCCGCGACTCGGAAGGACCGATGCCATCCGCTGCGACTACAGGCGAACGATGAAGCGCTCGACACGCGCCGCGTCGACCACCCCTCTGGCATCGCAGGCGAGTCGCTCCACTGGAATCTCGCCCGCCAGGGCAACGTTGGGAGAGATCAGCCACCAGCAAAGATCCGCTGCGTCGAGCACGTCCTTGAGTTCAGCAACCACCGGCACGAGCAGTGGGTTCATGGCATCGCTGGCGGCCGCGAACTGCAGGCGCGGTAACCAGTACTCGCCTCGATGCTCGATCGCGATCAGATCACCGCACACGATGCGACGGGCCAGGTCACCGAGCCGGGTGCCGAAACGGGCGCCGAACGAGCGCGCCAGATGGTCGCCTCCGTCAAGTCCACCGTAAGGTTCGAGGGCCACCCAGAGGTCCTCGAACTGGCGCTCTGCCAGCGTGCGCTGGCCGACTGCGGCGTTCTGATGCGTACGGACTGTCTCCAGGTGGTTCATCTCGTCGACCTCGGGCTGCGATGGACGGATCGGACTGTGGACAGCCATCTCGACACCGAGATGTCAGCGATCAGCGGCAACGTGACAGCTGCAATGCCGGCGCTTCCTGTGAGCCGAGCGAGCGTCGGGCCGCTCGCAGGCCCGGAACGAACGATTGCAGCTGTCGCTGTGACGACCGCGCTGTGCAATCGCCGCAAAGCGTTCGAGGCGGACCATGACCATGTCCCAGGCGCAACCCGCGCAGTGGGTCCACAGCCAACGGCGGGGGCTCTCTTCCCGCCCTTTCGGAGATCGTTATGAAGAAACTGCTTGCTATTGCAATGGCCTCGGCCAGCCTCGTTGCCAGCATGGCCGCCTCGGCGGCCATTCGCCCTGACCTGATGGGCGACAAGGCCTCGCCGGACCAGGCCACTCGCACCATCGTCATCACCCCCAGCACGCGATACGTCAACGTGACGGGCGGCGAGATCGTGAAGTTCGAGGCGGGCGGCAAGACGTACGCCTGGAACTTCGACGGTCCTTCGGTCAGCGTGTTCGCTCTGAACGACGTCCTGCCCGCTGGCGCCCTCGACCACAAGGTCACGGCGTACGTGGCGCCGAACGCCGACAACTACAACTGATGCGAACGGGACCGCGCCTCGGCGCGGTCCCTCTCCAGCTGCCTGCGCAGCGGGGTCAATGGCGGGCGACGTTCGCGTCAGCCGATCACGATCTTCTTGTCCGACGTGAATCGATACATCGGCACCTCGAGATTGGTCGGCGCCGGGACGTTCTTGACGACGCGGCCCGCCAGGTCGAACCGCGAGCCATGGCAGGGGCAGACGAATCCGCCGGGTGCGTGCAGTTCTGCATTCAAAGCCGAGTCGTCCAGCCGCAGCGTCGGCGAGCAACCGAGGTGAGTGCAGATGCCCACGGCGACGAACAGGTCGGGCCGCAGCGAGCGCGTGGCATTGACGCAGGCCGGAGGTTGCTCGGACCGGCGTGACAACGGGTCTGCGAGGTCCGGGTTCGGCTTCTGCAGTGCAGCGATCATCTCGGTCGACCGGTGAAGCAGCCACACGGGCCGTCCCCTCCAGGCCACCGTCTGCAAGGTACCCGGTGCAGACGTCTGGATCTCAACTTCCACCGGACCGCCCTCGGCACGAGCCTTGGCCGATGGCTCCAGACTCTGTACGAAGGGAATACTGGCGCCAATCAGTCCTGCGCCGCCCATGACCGTCGCACTGGCCAACCACAGGCGCTTGTCGAGGTCCGGTTGCCCGCCGGGTCGGGGGTTTCGCTTGATGGATCGCGGCATCTGGCACCTCGGCTTCAGATGGCGGCCGCAGAGGTCAGCCCCAACCGCGCTTTCGCGCGGTCCACGGCCTCCGCCGCGCGGCGGACCGCGTCAGCCAGGCGGTGCTGGCGCTCGAAGTAGATCCGCCGAAGCCGCGAGTGGTGGCTGACTGTTCCGATGCGTTCACCGGGGAGCGGCTCCTGGCCCTGCATGGCTGCAAGGCGTGCGGCAGCCAGCTCCCGAAGGGCTTCCTCGAGTGCCTTCTGAGCCTGCGAACGAGCGTCGAGCGGGCCGGCGGACGGCGGCACGCTGGGCTCGCTCGAACCCAGCCCTGCGTCCGTTGGGGGCAAGTGCACCTGGCCAGAGGCGCCGGGCGCGACCGATCCCTGCGGAGGCGGGAACTGTGAGTAGACGGGCGTACCGTCGGCATCGCGCCAGGTCCAGACATCAATGCCCTGCGGCGCGCCCCAGACAGCCGAGGAGGCCAAGCCCACGGCCACGAGCGAGGCACCTGCAAGAACATGCTTCATGAGCTTCTCCTTCCTGCGCGTTGACACCATGTCCACGCATCTCGAGCCTAGGCGAGACCTCCGATCGGCTTGCGACGACGACGCGGTGTGCCCGTTGCAGGTGAAACGCGGTTGCTCGACGCAGCTCTGCGACGCTTGAAACCCCGCCTGGGGGAGCTGGCAGCATTTCCGCAACACGCGTGGCAAAAGCTGGAACGCTCTGTTCACTACTGCAGGAGAGTCCGATGAGTACGCGTCGTACGTTCATTGCCGTCACGCCGTTGGCAATGGCAGCCCTCTGGATGAGGTCCGAGTCCCTCGCAGCCGCGGAGCCGCTGCTGGAAGAATCCGACCCGACTGCCCGCTCGCTGGGCTACGTTTCGGATGCGACCCGGACCGACCGCGCCAAGTACCCACAATGGGCGCCGGGTCAGGCCTGCAGGAGCTGCCAGCTGTTTCAGGGACGGCCAGGCGCTCCCCAGGGCGCATGTCCGATCTATGCGGGGAAGCTGGTACTGGCCACCGGCTGGTGCAGCGCTTACGTCAAGAAGGTATGAACCTTCGACTGGGTCCTGGCCGCATGGCAACATGCTGCCAGCACACGACGAATGAGTGAGAGCACGCGACCAGGGGCCGTGCCGCTGCGCGAAGCCGGGCTGGCACTCGCGGCCGTGCTCGCTTACGCGCTGGCCATCGTCGTTGACGTCGAAAGCAATGTGTCCTGCACGGCGAGAGAACCGGCGCTAGACCCGAGTGACCCAACTCTCGTCCCTGCTGTGACGCCGCAGCACTGCTATCCGGCGTCGACAGGCCCGTCACCTTGATCGGTCACCTTGAGCACAGGCAGTTGACGGGCAATCAGGGAACCCACAAGGACGAGGACCGAGAGTCCCACGAAGGCATGCCGCAAAGCGTCGAGCAGCAAGATCGCCTCAGGTGAGGATGGATGGGAGAGACGAAGTCGTGCCAGCTCGCCGTACACCGTAGCAGACAGGGCGGCCGCACCCAGAGTGGCGCCGAGCGATCGCGAGAGCGAAGCGAGTGCTGCAGCGGCGCCCAGCCTTTCGGGTCCGGCCACGACCTGCGCCATGATCTGTGCGTTCGACATGACCGTACCCAATCCCAGGCCCAGCGCCAGCGTGATCGCAGCGAGGGTAGCGCCTCGGGGCATCAGGACGGCGAGTACGAGAAGCATCGCAGCGGCCCAGGCCAACCCCCATCTGGGCATCAGGCCGACGCGCCCGCTGTAGGCGATCCACCGCCCGCCGGCCAGCGAGGAGATCACGGTGCCGAGCATCAGGGGCAGCACGGCCAGCCCACCCGCGCGAGCATCGCCGCCCTGCCCGAGCTGAACCATGACGGGGAGGAAGAAGACGAGTCCGAACATCGCGCCGGCATTGATGGCCACCGTGGCGGCCAGTGCGCGCAGCGTCGGCTCGGCCAGAAGCTCCACGGGCAGCAGCGGAGACGCGCTCGACCGTTGCTGCACGACCAGGGCGGCCACGGCGCCGATTGACGCCGCCGCAAGCATTCCGCTGGTCACTGACCACCATGAGAAGCGGTGACCGGCGAAGGTCAACCACACCAGAATCAGCGCAGTGGCCAGGGTGAATGCAGCGAAGCCGCCAGCGTCAGGACGTGGTGTGGCGGTATTGCCCCGGCGTGCCGGCAGGTTTCGCACCACCAGCACGGCCGTTGCGACCAGGGGCAACAGTCCGGCGAACAGCCAGCG